>CAYQZL010000110.1:0-14769 GCA_964421975.1 uncultured Rikenellaceae bacterium | reverse complement strand
TGGAATCTCGTGACTGGAGTTCAGACGTGTGCTCTTCCGATCTTTATGCTTTCAATAATTCTGATAAGAATATAATAATACCCGTATTCCGGAAAAAAAGAGGACATCCCCTGCTGATCGGCAGAAAATATTTCAGTGAGATCGGGAACCTGAGTAATGATGAAGGGCTGAGGATGCTTGCTCATAAATTTCCGGTTGATGTTCTTGAAGTGGAAACTGATGATAAAACAATATTAAAAGATATAGATACACCGGAAGATTATAAGAACGAATTAAATCAAACTGACTGATATGGAAGAAAAGCTTAGTTTTACCCTTAACGGGAAAAAGACGGAAGTCCTGATTGATACCTCACAGACCCTTTTGTGGGTTTTACGGAATCATTTCGGGCTTACCGGTACAAAGTACGGATGCGGGACGGGCTTCTGCGGTGCCTGTACGGTGCTTATTGATAATGAGCCTGTCAGATCATGTATGCTTCCTGTTGGCGATGTGGCCGGGAAGAGCGTGATAACTATCGAAGGACTGGAAAAGAAAGGCAGGCTTCATCCGGTTCAGAAGGCATTTATAGAGCATGAAGCCCTCCAGTGTGGATTCTGTACCCCGGGTATGATACTGACTGCAGTAGGCCTTCTTGCAAAAAATCCTTCACCCACCCGGCAGCAGATCATTGAAGGAATGGAAGATAACCTGTGCCGCTGCGGTGCTCATAACCGTATTATTGATGCTATCGAAGCAGCAGCAATTGAAATGAAAGGAGGGAAGTAAATATGAAAGAAAAAACATCTGAAAAGAAATCCTCTGAGACCGGCACCAATGGTGTTGGTACAGGTATTAAAAGAAGAAGCTTTGTCAAACTTCTAGGTGGCGGTATATTCATTATTTTCAGGCCATGGAATTCAATTGACCTGCTGTCGGCACTTCCGCAGGAAAGAAGATCACTGACCAAAGACTACAATGCTTTTCTTCATGTTCAGCAGGATGGAATGATAACCTGCTATACCGGAAAAGTGGAATTGGGACAGGGCGTCATTACGTCTCTTCCCTTAATGATGGCTGATGAACTGAATGTTCCCCTTCAAAAAATCAGGATAGTTATGGGTGATACCGAGATATGTCCTTATGATGCGGGAACATGGGGGTCGCAGACAACCCAGACATTCGGTCCCGCAATGAGAGCTGCACTTGCTGAAGCCAGAGCTGTATTGCTCGATATGGCATCTGTGCAGCTTAAAGTGCCGGTGTCCCGCCTGGATGTAAAAGACGGGATTATTACCGATACTGACAATCCCCGTAACAGAGTAAGCTATGCCCAGCTGGCAAAAGGGAAAAAACTCGAAAAATATCTCGATGTCAAACCACCGGTAGAGGATTATACAAAATTCACCTATGTCGGAAAACCTGCAATGAAAGCAGATTCTTATGAGAAAGTAACAGGTAAGGCTAAATATGCCGGTGATATTAAATTACCCGGAATGGTATTCGCAAGGATACTTAGACCTCCCTCACATGGAGCTAAACTGAAATCTGTCGATGTTTCAGGCGCTGAAAAGATGGAGGGAATTCAGGTTGTTAGAGATGGTGATTTCATTGCTGTACTGAGCCCGAACCGTGATAAAGTTGATGAGGCTATAGTTAAGATCAATGCTGAATACACCTTTAATGAACTTAAGGTCAATGATAAAACAATATATGACTGGATGCTTGCAGCAGATTCGGCTTCAAATGTCATCAGGAGCAACGGAAATATAGATGAAGGCTACAAAGTATCTGATACCATATTTGAATCGGAGTTCAATGATGTTTATTGTGCCCATGCCCCTATTGAGACACATACAGCCCTTGCCCGTTTTGAAGGTGATAAACTGACTGTATGGGCAGCCACACAGACACCATTCGGACTTCAGGATGGCCTGGTTCGCGAATTTGGATTACCTCTTGAAAAAGTCAGGGTAATAACACCTTTTGTGGGTGGAGGATTCGGAGGTAAAATTGCTTTTCAGCAGGGAATTGAAGTTGCACGACTTGCAAAACTGTCCGGCAAACCTGTAATGCTTGAATGGACCCGCGAAGAGGAATTCTTCTATGATGTATACCATCCTGCCTCAGTAATAAAGATCAGATCAGGCATTGACAGGTCAGGACTGATAAAAATGTGGGATTATCATGTTTATTATGGAGGTACAAGAGGTTCTGATACCATCTATGATGTACCACATGCAAGAACCACTAGTTACACCCAGGGTAAAAATTCGCCTCCTGTTCATCCCGTTCTTACCGGTGCATGGCGTGCACCAAATAATAATACCAATACCTTTGCAAGAGAATCACAGATCGATATAATGGCATCTAAAGCCGGTATTGATCCCCTGGAGTTCAGGTTGAAAAATCTGAAAGATGAAAAAATGATAGATTGCCTCAAGGCAGCTGCTGACAAATTCGGTTATAAACCCGGAAAAGGACCCAGCGGCAGAGGAATCGGTATGGCATGCGGACATGATGCCGGAACATGGGTTGCAGCCATTGCAGAGGTAAAAGTGGATAATTCAACAGGAAATGTAAAAGTTGAAAAGGTGGTAGCTGCACAGGATATGGGATTATGTGTCAATCCCCAGGGTGCTTTGCTCCAGATGGAGGGCTGTATAGCTATGGGCCTTGGTTATGCTCTTACTGAAGAATTATTATTTGAAGGTGGAAATGTACTTATAAAGGGATTTGACACTTATCATATCCCGCGATTCTCCTGGATGCCTGAGATGGATTGCGTGATACTTGACAGAAAGGATAAACCACCAAAAGGAGGCGGCGAACCTGTAATCATAGCTATAGGTGCAATAATAGCCAACGCCATATTTGATGCGACAGGAGCCAGACTATACAGGATGCCGATGACTCCTGAAAGGGTGCTGGATGCGATAAAGAAGGTTTGAGGTTGAGGCTCAGTGGCTCAGCGGCTCAGCGGCGCAATGGCTCAACGGCATAGAGGCTCAGAAGCTCAATGGCTCAGCGGTATATAAAATAATTGATTTATGTAAATAATTATTTCCTTTTTGGGGAATAGAGAACGGTGATGTATTGTCTATACAGATATTACCAACCAAAAAAAACTGAAAGATGACAAACAAGATTAAAAATCTGAAGATCATGTTATCAGCCATGATAATTATGACCTTTCTTATTACCCCATTTTGTCTTAACGGGCAGACCGGTAAAACAAATTTCTCCGGATCATGGACATTGAATGCTGATAAAAGTACATTTGGTCCCGGACCGGGTGGTCAGGCACCACAGGGCCAGGGGCAGAGAGGTGGTTTTGGAGGCGGCAATTTTGTGGCAAAACAGGAGGGCAGTCTTCTTACCGTTGATAGAACCAGAGGTGAGCAAACCGTAACCTCTAAATACACACTTGACGGAAAAGAGAGTGTTAATTCCACGGGAAGGGGCGAAAGCAAATCAACAGCAAGCTGGGCAGCTGACGGTAAAACCCTGAAAATTGTCACAACCCGTTCATTTTCAAGGGATGGTCAGACTACTGAAATGAAGACAACCGAAGAATGGACTCTAACAAGTCCCGCCGTACTCACCATTGTGTCAACTTCTTCAACTCCCAACGGAGAAAGAAAGTCCACGATGGTCTATGATAAGAAGTAGCTGAACCGATTTTACAAAAAACAGAAAGCTGTCTTAAAATTACTTTTGAGACAGCTTTTATAATGATATAGTTTAATGTATTTGCAGGAATTCAGACCAATGAGATCAGTTGCTGCCGGATATTTTGATATTCATAGCCTGCTTCTCTTTCTGCCGGTCCTTGATTATATCTATCAGCTCTTCTCCTGAAAGCCTGAAATGATCAATTTCTTCAGGAGTTGCCACATACAACATAGTACCAGGCTCAAGACCCTGCTCAATAACAGTCTCCTTTTCATTTGATTCACCGAGAACGACCACCTGTTTGAGGCCATTCTTTGTATAGACTACAGGAATACCATCATTGCCGGTATGAACACATTCATTCGGGATGTAGGTGACATTATCGAATGCTCTTATCATTATCTTATTGTTGGTGGTCATCGATGGTCTCAGATCCTGATCACTGCCATCAAGCTTTATAAGAACTTCAAAGACCTTTGTGTCGGAATTGTTCAGTTTTTCTCCTATATTAGCTACAGTGAACACTTTCCCGGTATAGCTTTTGGTGGGGAATGCATCAACACTGATCGTAACCTGTTGCCCGGGCTGTACTTTACTGACTTCCACTTCACTTACATATGCCTTTGAGATCATAGAAGTGAGGTCGGGTATTGTTGCAATAACCCTGTCGATAGGATTGATCATCGATCCGACTTTCCTTTTTGTCCCGAACCTGTCCTTTTTGTATATAACCATTCCGGGTGAAGGAGATGTGATAACAAATCCTGCAAGAACATCTTCATAGTCTTTTATTCTTTTTTCTATTCTCGAAACCCACATTTTCTGTGACCGGATTTGTTGCTGGGTCTGGGCTTTTCTTAATACTAAACTTCTCCGGAGTTGTTCAAGAACCCTCTTTTGCTTTTCCAGGTTTATTTCAGCCTGACGGATTGTGGTGGGAGGTTCATATTTGGAATTCCTGAGAGTGATCTCCGCTTCTTCCACAGTATGGATCTGATTTGTTATCTGATCCCTTATGTTAGTCATGGTAACTGCAGTATCGAGAATCGCCATTTCAAGATTTGTTTGAAAGGTTACAAGCCTCTCTCTGGAATCTTTAAGTGAATTGTCAAATTCTGTCCTGTCGAGAGTTGCAATATAATCTCCCTCCTTTACCACAGTACCTTCCTGAATAAGATCAGTAATTTTAATATTTGAACCCCTGACATCTCTTCCTCTCATAATTTCAGGGGCTTTAATATCAACTGAATTTTCAGCCATCAGTTCTCCGGTAGTCGTTATTGATATTTCAAATTTACCGAACAATGCCTCGGCGAAAAGGTTGGCCGTATCATGTTTCCGTGTTGTAACTTTGTTGAATATCAGCAGAGCTATCAAAGTTACAACAACGATAATAATGGTTATTATTACTGTTCTCTTCATTCAGAATATGTTTAATACAAACGTATAACAAATTTCCGGGCACAAAGTTACCAAAAAAAGATCTTTTAACCTGTTCAGGATCAATTTTTAACTATTATTAACAGAGAAAAGATAACTCCCCGGTACCATTTGTGTTTGTGAAAAATTCAGGTTAATACTTAAAATAACTATCCGGTAGTGCGTCTTAATTGATTATTTTAATCACGGAAGATGCACTTTTCAGTCCTTTTGAAACACATCTGACCGTGATAGTACCGCTTGCTCCCTTTTCTGCTTTAATGATTGCAAGGCAGAGTCCGTTGTAGGCTTTCTTTGATTTTGAAATAAATGGTTCATGACTGGTAGCATCACCATTATCGGTGGCTATTATCTGTCCGGGTCCTTCTACTGAAAATACCAGCTGATTATTGCTGCGCGGAACCGGTAAACCATTTTTGTCTTCAATACTTACTGTAACGAATACAAGATCTTTACCATCCGGAGTTATTTCCGGTTTGTCGGCCGACATGGTAAGTCTTGCAGCCCTGCCGGTAGTTTTCATTACATCTTCAGCCCATATTTTCCCATCCTTGTATGCAACCGCTTTCAATTCTCCCGGCTGATAAATGACATCATCCCATCTCAGCCTGTATTCGTACTGTCCTTTTGATTTCTTCCCAAGAGATTTTCCGTTAAGGAACAGTTCGGCCTCATCTCCCGAAGTATAAACATGGACGGGAGTTACCTGACCTTTTCTTTCAGGCCAGTTCCAGTGGGGCAGGATATGAGCCATCGCAAGATCAGGCCTCCATTTTGACTGATAAAGGTAAAACCTGTCTTTCTTAAAACCGGCAATGTCAATAATTCCAAAATAGCTGCTTCTTGATGGCACTTCTGTTACATTCTGTTTATCAAGCAGGGCTTTTGCCTGTTCATATCTCCTTGTCCCCGGTCTTAATCCTGTAAGGTCACCTCCGTAAGGTGTAGGTTCACCAAGGTAATCGAATCCTGTCCAGACAAATTCCCCGAACACTGCCGGATATTTATCCTGCATTTCCCATTGCTGATCAGGTGTTGACGCCCATGCCGGGTATGAAAGATCGTATGATGAGATCTGAAAGATCCCTTTTCCGGGAAGATTATTATTCAGATCACCCTGTACAACCGGAAAGAAATATTCTCCTCTTGAACTTACCGTTGAAGCAGACTCACTTGAATGGAATGGCAGAAGTTCATTATCCTTATGAGCAAAAAAAGCATCATACCTGTAAAGCCTGTAGTTTATACCAAATACATCAAGAGTAAGCTGGAAACCGTTTGTACCTGATTCATCCCAGTTACAGCCGACAGTGACCGGACGTGTATTGTCTTCCGATTTTATGATAGTTCTCAGGCTTTCAGAAAGTGCTGGATTATTCTGATCTCCAATTTCATTTCCCGTGCTCCAGATAATTACCGACGGATGATTCCGGTCGCGGCGCACCATTGCCCTCAGATCTTCTTCATGCCAGGCATAGAACAGTTTATTGTAATCATTCCTTTTCTTGGGTGTTTTCCATGCATCAAATGCTTCATCTTCCACGAGGAAGCCCATCCTGTCACAGAGGTCCAGTAATTCCGGAGCGGGAGGATTATGGCTGGTCCGGACGGCATTGCAGCCCATTTCCCTTAGTATTTCAAGTTGTCTTTCGGCTGCACGTACATTGAATGCGGCTCCCAGAGCTCCGAGATCATGGTGGTTGCAGACACCCCTGATCTCAACCCTGCGGCCATTAAGATAAAAACCGTCACGGGCTGTAAATTTTATGGTCCGGAAACCAAAATTGACTTCATAATAATCGGATAGTTTACCTCCGCCGGAGACCTCAACGACCATCCTGTACAGCTGAGGATCTTCAATATCCCAGAGAACAGGGTTGGCGACAGGTATGTCGAGCCTGAAATTATGTGTCCCCATGGCCGTTATTGTTGCTGCCGGAGATATTGCCTCCGCAACAGGAGTATTCGCGGCTTCCAGGTTTTCATTCAGCTTAAATACTGAAGCTTTTACCGTTACCGGAACGGGTTCGTCAAGATGACTTTCAATTTCAGCCTTCACACTTACAACAGCCCTTTCTTTCTTTACTTCGGGAGTTGTACAGAAAACTCCGTTGTATGAAACATGCAGGCCGGAGGTTTTGACGAGCCATACATTCCTGTAAATTCCTGCCCCGGGATACCATCTGGAATCCCATTTTTTTGTATCGAGCCTTATTGCAATAATATTTTCCTTTCCCACAACGACATACGGTGTGAGATCCAGCCGGAATGATGTATAGCCATAGGGCCATTCACCGACGAAACTTCCGTTTAACCATACCTGAGTATACGCCATCGCTCCGTCGATGTCGATATAGAAACGTTTTCCTTCGTCTGATGCAGGGATTACGAAATGTTTGCGGTACCAGCCTATGCCTTTCCATGGCAGAAGACCGGTATTGTTTTCGAGCGTATCACTGAAGGGACCCTCAATTGCCCAGTCGTGGGGCAGATCCAGTGTTCTCCAGTCGTTATCGTTTACGGATGTTAACTGAAGCCCTTCCGGCTCCCTGCTGGCAGTGACATTATCATACGAGGCATGGAAATATTTTATGAATTTCCAGCCTTCATTGAATGATTCCCTCGTCCGGGGCTGTGATAACAGTAATTCACTGTATACCAACAGCAGACACAAGGTACTAAATGATATCGAAGCAATCTTCTTCATCTTAAATATTTTATGTTTGTTATTATAATATCAGTTTTTGTCCTCATGCACTGAGCTCTTCGCCCTTAGCCCTTTGCTCTTCGCTCTCCGTTCTTTGCCCTGTGCCCTTTGCCCTGAGCTCTGCGCTCTGCGCTACATACCGCTTACATCTACATCCTCAAACATCATCGAAGGAGTAAGCCGGGAACTATACGGATACGGATCATTTCCCACAGCAGTGAGTTTATTCCAGAACACTTTCATATTTCCTGAAATATTCATTTCACTGACAGGGTGTATGATGCTGCCGTTTTTTATGTAAAAACCTTCTATACCATAGGAAAAATCACCTGTGGCGCCGTTACAGTTTCCGCCGTTGAACCCAGTTATCAGGATCCCTTTGTCAACAGTCTTAACAAGATCCTCAAAGCTCAGTGACCCGGTCTTAATGACAATATTTGAACTGCTTCCGGATGTCGGAGCAAGATTAAGTTTCCGGCCATAATAGGTATCGATGAAATAGTTTTTCAGAATACCCTGTTGTACGATCTCTCTTTTTTCTGCCCTGAGTCCTTCATTGTCGAAATGCCTGGATCCGAATCCGGATATCATAAGCGGATCATCGTAAAATGAAAGTATATCAGCGGCAACTTTAGTATTTATGCTTCCTGCGAGAAAAGAATTCTTCTGGTAGATTGAAGATCCGTAAAGTGCAGAAATGAAAGGATTCAGAAGGTTAGCCGCTGCCCTGTTTTCCACTACTATCTTATATTTACCAGATGTGGCTTTGTGTGGGTTTGATTTTTTCAGAGCCCTTTCAAATGCTTTTTTCCCGATACCGATTTTGTTCAGTCTGTTGAAAAAAATACTGTATTCTGCCCAGTAATCAGAGGGACGTCCTTTATCATCCCTGACTGAAACATCTGCAGCAAGACCGGCAATACTGTTGGCTGAATTTCCCCTGAATCCGTTACTGTCGGCCAGTATTATACTATTTACATTGTCAGTATAATACGATGTTACTGAGATTATCCTGTCATCAATTCCATAAACCTCCTCTTCTGCCTGCCGTGCCAGATCTATCTTGATCCCTGATTCAACAGAAACCAGTCCGGGATCAAGAGTACCCAGATCGGATACTGTTCCTTTAAAGTAAAGATCTTTTTCAGGCAGATACCTGAATTCATCTTCTGAAAGATAACTGGTAGCAGCCACAGCTTCATTGATGAATCTGAATAATTCCTTTTCTTTCAGCAGGTTCGTTGTATGAGATGAGTATTTCCTGTCGACATAAAGGTCAACCGATAATGAATTACCTATCGATTCCTGAAGCCGGTCAATCTTTTTCTCTCTTATCTCGAAATACCTTCCTGAAGTATTTTTGATATATACTGCAACCTGGTTTGCACCGCAATCAAGTGCATAACTGATAACCAGTTCCGCTATTTTATATTTTTCATTAATATCCATCGAATTCAATCCGTGTATTTAAATTAATCATTCAGGCCTCCTACAGTCAGTTTCTTTATCTTGACTGTTGGCAGCCCCATTGTAACCGGCACGCTTTGTCCGTCTTTTCCGCAAACCCATGTTGAATCGGATAGTTTCAGATCATTTGCCACCATTGTAATACCGGCAAGAGCCTGTGGCCCGTTTCCGATTATATTTATATCCTTTATCGGGTAAGTAAACTTCCCGTTCTCGATCAGATAACCGAACTTCACAAAAAATGTAAAGTCTCCCGGACCAATATTTACCTGGCCGTTACTGAAATTATCGACATAGATCCCATTTTTCACGCTGGAAATAATCTCCTCCCTTTCGTGTGGTCCGTTTTCCATATAGGTCGACCTCATTCTTGGTAGCGGAACATTCCTGAAATCCTGGCGTCTTCCGTTTCCGGTAGGTTTGACATTATAATATTTTGAACTGATCCTGTCGTGGATGTAACTGACCAGAGTACCGTTCTGAACCAGTACTGTCTTTTCTGCCGGGATGCCTTCGTCGTCAATATTCAGAGAACCCCTGTTATTTGGGATAGTACCATCATCGGCAATTGTAACAAAACTTTCCGCGATTTTTTCCCCCATCTTGTCGGAGAATATTGAAGTTTTCTTCCTGTTGAAATCCGCTTCAAAAGAATGTCCCATTGCTTCATGAAGGAGTATTCCTGATCTTCCTCCGCCCATTACTACCTCCATTTCACCGGCTTTTGGCTTAACAGCTTTAAAAAGAATGGAAGTCTCCTCGACAGCCTGTCTGGCAAGGGTATCAGTAAGATCTTCAGAAAGGAATTCGTAACCCAGGCGATATGATTGAGCCACAGTTGAATTTTCAATTCTCCCGTTCTCCTCCATGATCGTCCTTGCAGAAAGATAAGTAAGTGGTCTGTAATCGTGACTAATAAGTCCTTCGGAGTTGAAAAACAATATGTATGACGTGATATCGTCCATAGTAACGATCACTTTTGAGACACGTCTGTCGCCTGAGAATATCTTATCGTTCAGACTTGAAATGAACGGAACTTTATCTTTTATTGATACCTGTTCCCATGGCGATTTAATATTGTAGAATGAAGGAGGTTTCAGTTCCGACAACTTCATTTTAATATCGGATGCACTTCCATTTGCAATATTGGCGGCAGTTTTTGCAGCCCGTATCATCGATTCAACGGATGTATCTTCTGAATAGGCAAAACCCGTCTGTTCATCTTTCAGGACACGTATACCAACTCCGTATTTTATATCGGAATATGCCCTGTTGACCTTATTGTCCTGCAACATTGCAGTATTATGAATTGTATGTTCAAAAAAGAGATCGGCATAATCTGCTCCTTTTCCCATAGCTGTGCTTATGACTTTCTGTAACTGATAAGCCGACACCCCGAAATGGTCAAGGTAACTTATGGTATCGTCATTTAAAGTATTCCCCATACATGATTCAGTTAGTTGTGGTATAATAATAGTTCCTGCTGCTGCTATACCACCCAGTTTTACAAATTCCCGGCGTTTAAATATCATGATTTTTATTGATTATTCATCTGATAAAGTTCCCTGAAAAATATCAATTTTCAAAAAGGAAATAATAATCCGGCATGAAACCCACATGTTATTGCTAATACAAACACATATAAATATAATTTATCACATGTCCGCCAGCCGGTGCATCATACCGTTAAAATCAAAATATTATTATGATGAAATGGCATTATTGTTGTATCATAAAGATCATTCTGATTTTGACCGAACACAAATTCGTATATATTTGGGCGATAAATTCATAAATAATACATGATGAAGAAGATATTTTTGATTATTGGAATAATAGCGGTCTGTTTAAATCTTACCGCACAGGATATAGCCCAATGGCGGGGAACTAACAGGGATGGTATATATAAAGAAACCGGTCTGATGAAGAAATGGCCGCAACCGGGACCAAAAATGATCTGGCATTTTGATGGGCTGGGTGAAGGATACAGTTCTGCAGCAGTTACTTCAACAGCTGTTTATACTACCGGAATGATAAACGGAACAGGATATGTTTTTGCATTGGATCATAACGGGAAACTGCTCTGGAAAAAGGACTACGGAAAGGAATGGAATGAGAGCCATACCGGTGCCAGATCCACACCTCTTGTTGTCAGGGACAAACTGTATATCATGAGTGCATACGGGAAACTCACCTGTATGAACACCTCAAACGGACAAACAATATGGTCAGTCGATTTCATGGATCAGTATGATGCAAGAAACCTGACATGGGGAATAACTGAAAACCTTGTTCACGACGGGAACATACTATACTGCACTCCGGGTGGCAGGGATGCAAATGTGGTGGCTCTCGACCGCAATACTGGGAAGATAATATGGAAGAGTAAAGGCAGTGGGGAAAGATCGGGTTATAATTCACCTGTAATTGTTAATCTGCCTTCAAGGAAATTGCTTGTCACAATGATGGAGAGATCGATACATGGTTTTGATGCATCAAACGGAACTCTGCTGTGGAAGCATGCTCATATAAATGAATACAGCGTTCATCCGAATGTTCCGGTTTATATTGATGGCTACCTCTATTGTACAATCGGATATGGTGTAGGAGGTGTTATGCTGAAATTATCTCCTGACGGCACTAAAGTATCAGAAGTGTGGAAAAACGCAAAACACGATCCCAAGATCGGCGGATTTGTTGTACTGAATGGTAAAATATACGGCGCCGGGGATTATAACCGTAATTTTTTCTGTCTCGACTGGAAAACGGGTAAGATAATCTATCAGGTAAACCAGCTGGCGCCTTCAAATGTTATTGCCAACGACGGACTTCTGTATGTTTATGCCGAAAGGGGAACGGTCAATCTGGTGGAACCTGCTGAATCTTCAATAAATATTATCAGCTCATTTAAAGTACCGCTCGGCTCCGGTCCGCACTGGGCTCACCTGGTGATAAACAACAAAAGACTTTATGTCCGCCATGGGAATTCCATGATGGTTTATGATATAGCCGGGGACAGTTAGTTCTGAGCCTCACTCCTCACGCTGGTTGCCGCACACCGCACGCCGGATGCCTCACGCCGCACGCCGGATGCCGGATGCCGGATGCCGGATGCCTCAGAGCCTTATTACTGTTCAAATAAGACCGGTTTCCCGAATCCTATCTTCTCAAGCGCCTTCATCTGGGTTGCGGCATCACCCACAACAAGGTAATACATCCTGTCGGGGATGATATATTTATTTGTTATTGCTTTATGCTCCTCCACAGTCATATTTTTGATGACCTCTTCCTCGCGTTTTACATAGTCATCGCTTAACCCATATTTACTGATTGTTGAGAGCATGCTGACAAGGGCCTGATTCGTTTCAAAGCGCAGGGCATTTGACCTTATCATTGAATTCTTTATGAACTGAAGGTCATCTTCACTCACCCCGTCACGATATTTGTTCATTTCGTCCCTGAAGATACTTACCGATTCAAATGTGGCATCTGAACGGACACTCGATGAGGCAACGAAAGGTGCAACGGTCTTCATTTCCTGGAATGAGCTGCGTGCACCGTAAGTAAAACCTTTCTGTTCCCTCAGTATCTGCATCAGTATACTTGAAAATGCACCTCCCAGGCGGTAATTAACGAAATCGGTTTTTATAAAATCAGGATTATTCCTGGTAATTGCCGGGTATCCGATATAAATTACTGATTGTCTTGATCCGGGTATATCCAGGAAAACGACCTGCGATTTTTCGGGCAGTGCGGGAGCAGGGTATGAGTTGATTGTTATTTCTTTCGGTGACCATTCTTCTTCAAATGGTTTTAGTGCTTCAAGAACCTGGTCTTCCCCGATATTCCCTGCTATATGTATCCTGGCTGCAGAGGGAGACATATTTCTGTCATACCATGATCTGAGATCATTGAGAGTAATTTTTTCTATAGACTCTCTTGTGCCGTCGGTGTTATAGCCAAAAATATGATCGGGACCATAGACCAGCTTATAGAATGCAAGATTTGCTACTCTTGCCGGCTGGGCTTCTGACTGGATGATCCTGTTCCTGGTCCTGTTTTGTGCAAGTGTGAATTCTGTTTCATCCCATCTTGGTTCAAGGATGATCTCCTTCAGAATATCCATAGTCTTCACGAAGTTCCTTGAAAGAGTGCTTATGTTGAAAGTTATTTCCTCTCTGCCTGCAAATACGTTTATACCGGAACCAAGCAACTCGATCTCTTCTTCGAGCTCTTCAGGCGTTTTGTTCTTTGTCCCCTGAGGGAGTACTGCTGCTACCATTGAGGCAACTCCCGGAAGATTAATATTGTCCTGTAAAACACCGCCATCAATTGTAAGATTTACCGTAACAAGCGGAAGTTCCATGTTGTTTATGCCATAAACCTTTATCCCGTTTTTCAGCGAAGCTTTCCATATTGCAGGTACATTGATACCGGGTTCTTCTCCGGATGGAGGTTCAATGGTACGGTTAATTGATGATGCTGTTTTTTCAATCACCTCCTCCCCGGTTTCTGCTATTTCTACCTGGCTCGCCTCTGTAATACTCTCTTCCTTTATTCCGGCCGGTGTCGAATTAGCTGCAATAAGATCAGTTCTTCCTTTGGGTACAAAGCTTGTAACGATATGGTTCTTACCTTTGATATACTGGTCATAAACCCTCTTTACATCATTTAAGGTTACAGCTTTTATGTTCTCAACATCTTTTACAATATATCCCGGATCGTCAAGAAAGGTGTTGTAGTAAGCAAGTTGAATTGATTTGTTCAGAATGCTGTTAAGGCCATCATAAAACCTTTTTTCAGAAAGAGCTTTTACTCTTTCAATATCCTTTTCAGTTATTCCTTCTTTTTCAAATCTTTCGAATGCTTCAAAAACAGCTGCTTCAATATCATTCAGCGATTTTCCTTCATTTGCCCGTACAGTAATTACAAATTCACCGGTAAGCTCTTCCGAATTATTATATGCATTTACAACTGATGTCAGTTGTTTCTCCTTCACCAGGGCTTTATATAACGGTGCTTTTTTGCCCGAAGCAAGTATTCTTGCAAGGAAATCAAGTGAGTAAGCATCTTTATGATATGCCTGTGGGACGGGCCATACCATTGTTATTTCGGGAACATTGGCAAAATTATCTTCATGATATAGCTTTATTGTTTTTTCAGGAGCCGGGACCATAGGTGTTCTGGGTGCAACTTCTCCGTGAGGTTTTATTTCGCCAAAATATTTTTCGATCAGTTGTTTTGCTTCACCGGGTTCAAAATCACCAGAGAGGATCAGTGTTGCATTATTTGGTCCGTAGAAATTCCTGTAGAACTCTTTTACATCATCAAGCGTTGCATTACGGAGATCCTCCATTTCACCGATCACGGTCCAGTTATACGGATGACCTTCAGGGTACAGGTTTTTGTTGATCACATAATCGGTAAATCCGTATGGCTGGTTATCATAACTCTGAGATCGGAAGAGCACACGTCTGAACTCCAGTCACCGCTCATTATCT
>CAYQZL010000109.1:2905-14872 GCA_964421975.1 uncultured Rikenellaceae bacterium | reverse complement strand
CACCCCCACCCTAACCTACACTCTTTCCCTACACGACGCTCTTCCGATCTCCAAAGCTTTCAATGAACTTAAAAAACTTAAAGAATCGGTTGAGATAAAAGATGCCCTGCTGGCAAGACAACTCGATGTGATTTATAATGCTTATCTGGGAAACCAGGTAGATACCAACCTTATTGCACAGCGATTGAAAATGGAGACTGAAATCAATAAGAAATATTTGAACTTCAGGGCAAAAGTCAATGGGAAAGACCTGTCGGATAACGAAGTTGAAGATATATTAAGGAACTCACCAGACAGTAAAGAACTTCAGGCTGCATGGGAAGGGCATAAAATGATCGGACCTGTTGTCGAAAAAGATATAATCGAACTGGTAAAGCATCGTAATCTTATTGCAACAAAGCTTGGTTTCGCTAATTACCATGAAATGAGCCTTAAGCTTTCAGACCAGGAACCCGGGGATGTAACTGCCATACTGGATGAACTGGATAATCTGACAAGAGATATTTTTATTCAGCTGAAAAATGATATAGATGAGCATTTTTCCAAAATATACAGGATAAAAACTTCTGAACTGCGTCCGTGGCATTATCAGAACAGGTATTTTCAGGAAGCACCTGAGATCTACCCGGTTGACCTTGATAAATATTATGCAACCAACGATCCTGTTAAACTGGCTGCTGCTTTTTATGATGGTATCGGACTGAATGTTGATGCTATCCTTGCCAAAAGTGACCTTTATGAAAAGCCCGGGAAGAACCAGCATGCTTTCTGCATAGATATCGACCGGGAAGGTGATGTAAGAACTCTTGACAATATACGCCCGGATTCATACTGGATGAATACAATATTACATGAGCTTGGTCATGGGGTTTATTCATACTATAATGACAGGGAACTGCCGTTTACCCTGCGTGATGCCGCACATACATTCACAACCGAAGCCATTGCAAATATGTTTGGCCGTCTCGCAAAAGATCCGGCATGGATGCAAAAAATGGGAATAATCGATGATAAGGAGGCAGCTAAAATAGCTGAAAACTGCCATAAATCACTCAGACTTGAAATGCTGGTATTCAGCCGCTGGGTACAGGTAATGTACCGTTTCGAAAAATCGATGTATGAAAATCCGGACCAGGACCTTAATAAATTATGGTGGGATATGGTAGAAAAATATCAGATGATTCGAAAGCCTGAAGGACGAAATATGCCGGACTGGGCAACAAAGATCCATGTGGCACTGTATCCCTGTTATTATCATAATTACATTTTGGGAGAACTCCTTGCCTCACAACTTTACGGCTTTATAGGAACCAATATAACGGATAATCTTTCCCTTGTGGGTGAAAAAGCTGCAGGAGAATATTTAAAGGAAAAGATATTTATGCCGGGGATGAAGTATTACTGGAATGATATGATCATGAATGCTACAGGTGAGAAGCTTACGGCGAAGTATTATGCGAAACAGTTTGTAGAATAACAGGCACAACGGCACAGTGGAGCAACGGCACAATGGCGCAACGGCGCAATGGCACAACGGTGCAACGGCGCAACGGCACAGAGGATGATTGGTGCAGGGCTGAACAGGTGTTAGGGTTTTGCGGTGTTGCGGTGTTGCGGTGTTACGGTTTTGGGATTTTGCGGTGTTGCGGTGTTACGGTTTTGGGGTTTTGCGGTGTTGCGGTGTTACGGTTTTGGGGTTTTGCGGTGTTGCGGCATAATGGTACAATAGGGTATTGTTTTTAATCCGAAAAATTCTGTTTCCCGGTAAATTTTATAAATTTGATATTCTTATAACTATACTAATCAAAGTTGTTTAACCTCTAACCTCATCAAATATGACAAAATCAAAAAAAATCAATCGCCGCGAATTTCTTGGTTCGGCTGCTGCCGGTTCTCTGGCTCTGACAGTTGTTCCGAGAAGCGTTCTTGGAGGACCGGGATATGTCGCTCCAAATGATAAACTTACTATCGGATATATCGGATGTGGCACACAGGGATTAAGGGAAATGGTTTCCCTGATAACAAATCCTGCGCTCCAGATTGTTGCAGTTTCCGATCCTAATAAATTTACTACAGATTATGTCGACTGGTCTCTCAACGGTATCCGCGACAGCATCAGAAAAGCTCTTGGAGAACCGGCATGGGGGCAGAATTTCAACGGGATTCCGGGAGGCAGGGATATAGGCCAGGAGTTTGTTCAGAAATATTATTCCAAAGCAAAAGACATGGGCACATATAAAGGTTGTGCTTCCTATGAGGATTACCGGGAACTACTTGAAAAAGAAAAGGATATTGATGCAATCAAAATAATGACACCCGATCATCTGCATGCTCCCGTTGCAATACATTCAATGAAGAAAGGCAAGCATGTCGTTACCCATAAGCCGATTGCTAACCGCATAAAAGAGTTCAGGGCTACATGTGATGTAACAAGGCAGACAGGAATGAGAACCCATCTTCTTGCATGGAGCCCCAAACCGGGATATGATCTTGCATTAAAATGGATAAAAGAAGGGCGTATTGGAACATTGAAGGAGATCCATAACTGGTCAAACCGGCCCGTATGGCCGCAATGGCAGACCAATCCCACAGAGACTGTCCCCGTCCCCAAAGATTTTAACTGGGATCTCTGGCTCGGCTCTGTTCCAACACGTCCATACCATCCTAACTATACTCATGCCGTCTTCCGCGGATGGTACGATTTCGGAGGTGGCAGCATTGCCGATATGGGACATTACAGCCTCTTCCCGCTATTCCTGAAATTTGGAATTGATAAGCCTGCATTAAGTGCTGATGCTTACGGAACAACAACCTGTACGGTTGATAATCATGTATCCAAAGGAGTTGTGAACGATGTGGCATTTCCATTATCATGCATGATACGGTTCCAGATGCCTGCAACAAAACTGTTCGGACCTTTCGACCTTTACTGGTGGGATGGGGGAATGAAGCCACTGACACCGGATGAAGTTCTGGCCGACGGAAAATCACTCAACCGCGAGGGAATGATGTTTGTCGGTGATAAAGGTAAGATACTGGCCGACTTCAGAGGTGAAAGTCCAAGACTGATACCCGATAGTAAAATGGCAGGTGTAACCGATAAAGAACCGGAAGTAACAGAACCTTCGACAAATGAGGAATGGATACAGGCATTCAGAAATAATACTGAGGCAAGGGGTAGCTTCCTGCTCGCAGGACCTGTCACTGAAACGATCCTTCTCGGAGCAGTTTCACTCAGAGCAAAAAAGAGAGTCGAATATGACAGCGAAAAAATGATCATAACTAATGTACCGGAGGCAAATAAATTCCTGACAAGAGAATACAGGCCAGGTTGGGAGATCTGATCATACTTATCACAAACACCTTTGCATCCTTTGCGTAATCCTTTGTGTACTTCGCGGTTATTTTTATTAACCGCAAAGAGCACTAAGGATACGCAAAGAGCACAAAGGATTATTACCAATTTATGAACATTTATGAATTTAAAAGTTTCAGTTATTATAAGCTTAAAAAATATATTATGACACGAATTTCCCGCAGAAGTTTTATTGAGAAATCAGTTCTGACCGGTGCAGCAGGATTGGCTGCACCATCAATTTTGGAAGCCTCGCTGACTTCTCCAACACCCAGGCTCATAAGAGATGATATCTCACTAGCGCAATGGGCGCTTGTTGATGAAATCAGAGCAGGCAAATGGAAGACACTCGATTTCCCGAAAGTTGCTAAAAATGATTTCGGTCTGAACGGAATTGAGTTCGTCAATACTCTTTTTGAAGTCCCAACAGAAGGCTACCTGAGGCGACTGAAGAAAAATGCTGAAGATCTTGGTGTTTCGATGGTATTGATAATGGTCGATGATGAAGGAGATGGCTGCTCACCTACAAGCGAAGCACGTAAACAGTTCGTTGTAAATCACAAAAAATGGATCGATGCAGCTGTTTTCCTCGGATGCCATGCTATCCGTACCAATTGCAGGGGACCTGAGAAAGTAGATAAAAATGAAGCACTTAAATATTCGATTGAAACATACCAGATGCTTCTAGAATATGCTGTTCCTCTTAATATAAGCGTACTGATAGAAAACCACGGCGGAGTTTCAAATGACGCAGACTGGATGGTTTCTCTGCTGAAAGCGGTAAACAGCCTTTATTTCGGAAGTTATCCCGACTGGCGTCAACCTTCAGACAGTTTCGATAATGTAGATTATCTCACAAAGATGCTACCGTACGCCGGAGGTATGTCGTACAGGAATCAGCCATCCGAGGAGCTTACTGCAAAAATGATACGCCTTACAAAAGATTCCGGATACAGGGGATGGTACGGAATTGAATCTTCCGGCCGTGAAGAGATAAAAAAAGGAATAGCACTTCTGAAGAAATACCTTTTCTGATCAGGGATCATTGTCGGTGCGAACCAATCAACCGGATTTTCAACTTAATTAATATCTTATGATAAAAAAAATGTTCCTGCTTGCCATTACTGCACTGACTGCCTGTTCAGCGCCCGATAACAGCAAAAAACCGGCTCAGTCACCGGCATTTATAGACGAAGAAATAATAATTACTGCAACAGAGGTGTTTAAATCGGAATCCCCACAGACCGAAATGGCCCTTTACGAAAGAGGTGTCAGGCATACTGCGTCACTCTGGAGAAAGGAGGATGGTACTCCTGACGATTTTCTGGGTTTTGTCAGGGATAATTTTATAAGTGATCCCGAAAAACGTAAAGTGGTTTTCAAAAAAATAAGTGACTATTTCGAATCGATTTACGGATATTACAATGAAATAACACTCAGCCTTAAAAAGAACCTCGATGAGGCGCGTGGTGAAATCGATGAAATAGACCGCATGTTCGGCAATTACTCAGTGGGAGCACATCTCCAGGATGATCTGTATACCAATAAGATAGCTTTTCTTGTTGCTCTGAATTTCCCTTATTATAATCTTCAGGAAAAAGAGAAACTTGGTCCTGGCTGGACCCGTGAAGAATGGGCCATGGCCCGCCTTGGAGATATATTCGTTTCACGCGTTCCCGCAGAACTTAATCAGGCACTTTCAGCAGCCACCGGAAATTCTGATATGTATATTGCTGATTACAATATCCATATGGGACAACTGGTGACTGATGAAGGCCGGAAGATCTTCCCGGAAAATATGATACTTCTCTCCCACTGGAATCTCCGCGATGAATTAAAGGCAGATTACGCAGACAAAGCCAATGGACAGGAAAAACAGGAAATGATCTTCAGGGTAATGGAACGTATTATTCGTCAGGAGATACCTGAAGATGTAATAAATAACCCTGATGTTGAATGGGCTCCATTTACAAATAAAGTGTCAAAAGACGGAAAACAATTTGATGATGTAAAGCCTGAAAATGACACACGTTATCAGCATATCCTGAACACATTCAGGGCAATGAAGGATATTGATCCCTATAATCCGGAAATGAATACTGCTATCCTCAGAAAGTTTTCCTGGGAAATGGAGATCAGCCAGGAAGAAGTAGAAGCGCTTTTTGACAATTATCTTCGGTCACCGCAACTGAAGCAGGTAGCAGCTCTGATAAAAGAACGGCTGGGACGCGATCTGAGACCTTATGATATCTGGTATGACGGTTTTAAGACAAGGAGCAACATTCCCGAAGAAATTCTGACGGAAAAAACTTCAAAACTGTATCCTTCTCCTGAAGCTTTTCGTGCCGGAATGCCCGAAATGCTGAAAAAACTTGGCTGGAAACAGGAAAGGGCAGATTATATTTCTTCAAAGATAGTAGTAGACCCTGCCCGGGGATCGGGTCATGCCTGGGGTGCCGGAAGAAAAGGATCCGTTGCCCACCTTCGTACAAGAATTTCGGGAAACGGCATGGACTATAAAGGCTATAATATTGCAGTTCATGAATTCGGCCATAATGTGGAACAGACAATAACCCTTTACGATGTGGATCACTTTATGATGTCGGGGGTACCAAATACGGCTTTCACG
Source organism: uncultured Rikenellaceae bacterium (assembly GCA_964421975.1). GTDB lineage: Bacteria > Bacteroidota > Bacteroidia > Bacteroidales > VadinHA17 > LD21. Next base: position 8,888 of record CAYQZL010000109.1, on the reverse strand, counting down.
GAAGCAACTGCCTTCCTCTTCCAGCATAGAGACCTGATGCTTCTGGGGATGAAAGATGATAATCCTGAAAAAGAAAGATCGGATATCCTCGATAATGCCTGGTCACTCATGGAAATAATGGGTGTAGGAATGGTCGATATGAAGATGTGGAAATGGTTGTATGAGAATCCTGGTGCAACACCTGCCATGCTTAAGGAAGCAGTTGTCAATATTGCAACAGATACCTGGAATGAGTATTTTGCTCCGGTAATTGGCGTAAAGGACAGTCCCCTGCTGGCAATCTATTCCCATATGGTGAATTCTCCCCTTTACCTGGCCAATTACTCATACGGACATGTAATACAATTTCAGATTGAGGAGTATCTTAAAGATAAAGAGCTGTCAGATGAGATTGACCGGATGTATAAGCAGGGCCGTCTCACTCCACAGCAATGGATGATGGGAGCAGTCGGATCAAAAATCTCAACAAAACCGCTGATCGATGCTCTGGATAAGGTGTTGGGAAATTAGGTGCGCGGTATGCGGCGTGAGGCGTGCGGTATGCGGTATGCGGCGTGCGGCGTGCGGTGTGCGGCTAGCGGCGTGCGACTAGCGGCGTGCGACTAGCGGCGTGCGGTATGCGGCGTGAGGTATGCGGCTTGCGGTATGCGGTGTACGGTGTGCGGAGTGAGGAGTTTAATGGACACAATGGGATATAACCACTTGCCGGATGCCGGATGCCGGACGCCGGACGCCGGATGCCGGACGCCGGTAGCCGGATGCCATAATCAAAGATTAATTTCAATAATAGTACAAAATATGAAAATCAGTATCTCAGATTATCCAACATTCAACAAGGAATGGGATAAGGAAAAAACAGAAGAAAAAACTAAAAAAATGCTGAAGAAGATCGGTAAACTTCAGCATAAAATGTATGCTCAGAATAAATACAGCCTTCTTATTATCTTCCAGGGTACGGATGCATCAGGGAAGGATGGTGTAACAAAGGGACTGTTAAAATACTGCAATCCCATCGGTTTTGAGGTCGACAGCTTCAAAAAACCGACAGAGGAAGAATATGCACATGATTTCCTGTGGCGAATCCATAAGATTGCCCCCCGCAAAGGTACTACACATGTTTTCATAAGGTCTCATTATGAGGACATTCTGGTTCCGTCAGTGGAAAAATATATTGCTGAGGACATCATTGAAAAACGCTATAAGCTCATTAACAATTTTGAAAAGCTTCTCGAACATAATGACACCAGAATAGTAAAGTTCTTCATGAATGTATCAAAAGAAGTCCAGGAAGAAAGGCTTATGGAAAGGATCGAAATGAAGGAGAAACACTGGAAACATAAGGATGGAGACTGGGATACCCGTGAGAAATTTGATGAATATCTCGCTGTTTATGAACGAATTATAAATACCTGCAATGATATTCCCTGGCATATCATTCCTTCCGATAAAAACTGGCAGAAACTGTATGCAGCAGCTGAGATTGTTCTCAACACACTTGAAGAAATGGATCTGAAGTGGCCGGAGCTGATTAGTGAGAGGTTCGGCAAGAAGGAATGAGGAATGAGGTATGAGGTATGAGGTATGAGGTATGAGGTATGAGAGATGAGGTTTATGATTATATAGTTATTGGTTCAGGCTTCGGAGGAAGTGTTGCCGGTCTGAGGCTTGTCGAGAAAGGATACAAAGTTCTGACAATTGAACAGGGAAAAAGATTTAACAGTAAAGATTTTCCTAAATCGAACTGGAACCTGCCAAAATATTTATGGATACCGTCATTGAGGTTTTTCGGATTTCAGAAACTCTCATTTTATACAACTGCAAGCATCCTCAGTGGAACCGGTGTTGGCGGAGGCAGCCTGGTTTATGCAAATACTCTTTATACTCCTTCCGATAAATTTTTCACAAATCCTTCATGGGGCAGGTTCGGGAACTGGAAGAAAGTCCTTGAGCCTTTTTATGACAAAGCCTCATTTATGCTCGGGAGAAAGAAATATACAAAACTAAATACCGAGGATCTTGTTCTTGAGGAAGTATCAAAGGACATGAATGCCCATGATACGTTCGATACTGTAAATGTCGCCGTAAATTTCGGAGAAACACTAAAGGAAACAGACCCTTATTTCGGAGGTATTGGTCCGCTTCGCAATAATTGCACTGAATGTGGCGGATGTATGGTAGGATGCAGGGAAAATGCAAAGAACACTCTTGATAAGAACTATCTCTGGTTTGCAGAAAAGATGGGACTAACAATACTTCCGGAAACCAAAGCGGAAAAGATCTCATACCATGATGGTATTTATCAGATCCAAACCAGGTTGATCACTTCTTTTTTCTCAAAAAGGAGAACATTCAGATCAAAAGGTATTATAATAGCTGCCGGGACACTTGGGACACTCGAACTGCTTCTGGCACAAAAATATAAATACCGTACGTTGCCATTGCTTTCCGACAAACTTGGTCATGAATTGAGAACCAATGCCGAGACATTGTGTGCGGTTTCAGGTTCTGAAGAAAAAATGAATAACGGGCTTGCCATAACATCTGTCTTCAGACCAGATCCTCATTCGCATGTTGAAATTGTGAAATACCCTGATAACTCAAATTCACTGAAATGGTTTTTCGGGCTTTCTGCAGATGGGGCAGTAACAACTGCAGGCAGGACATGGAACCTGTTCTTAAAAACAATTACTCACCCGGTCTCATTCCTGAAAACAGTATTTAATTTTAAGTGGTCAACCAGTCTGGTTATCCTTCTTGTAATGCAGACAGTAGACAATGCCATGAAAATGGTATGGAAAAATACAATTACCGGAGGAAAAATGAAGATTGATAACAGCGGTCAGAAGAAGGTTCCGGCCTATATCCCTGTAGCACAGGATGTGATGGAGAGATATGCACTTAAGGTAAATGGTGTTGCCCAGAATATACTGCTGGAAGTATTTTTCAACAGACCCACAACTGCTCATATCCTTGGCGGATGCCCGATGTCGGAATCGGCCGAGACAGGGGTAGTTGACAAAAACCTGAAAGTGCATGGCTATCCCGATTTCCATATAACGGATGGTTCAGTTATTCAGGGAAACATAGGTGTGAATCCTGCACTTACCATAACAGCATTGGCAGAATATGCAATGAACCTTATTCCCGAAAAGGGAGGGGCAGAGCCTACAGATATTTCAAAGCAATTATCCCTACTTGAAAGCGAATGGAAAAAGAAGAAATCGGTCTGATCCTTGAAAAACAACGTAAGTTTTTCGAAACAGGAAAAACCCTTGATATTGATTTCCGCCTTGAGATCCTTAAAAAACTCAGATCATTGATCATATCTCACGAGAAAAAAATAAAAGATGCTCTTTGGAAAGATTTTCATAAGCCGGAATTTGAGGTAATTGCAACAGAAACGGGTTTTGTACTGAAGGAACTGAACCTGACAATAAGTAAACTCAGAAAGTGGGCCAGACCAGAAAAGGTAAGAACCCCGGTGGTCCACTTTTTAGCCGGCAGTTTTGTCACTCATCAGCCTTACGGGCAGGTGCTCGTGCTGTCGCCATGGAATTATCCATTTCAACTTACATTCCTTCCCATGCTCGGTGCACTTGCTGCAGGTAACTGCGTAATTGTAAAAGTATCCCGGCAGGTTCCAAATATCACTGCCGTGATGCTGAAGATGCTAGGAAATTTGCCGGAAGAACTTGTTACAATGATTAACGGAGATCACACAGTAAGCGAGTACCTTCTCAGCTATAAATTTGATTATATTTTTTTCACAGGAAGTTGCGAGGTCGGCAAATATGTTATGCAAAAAGCAGCTGAAAATCTCATACCTGTTTCCCTTGAACTTGGAGGTAAAAATCCTTGTGTGGTTGCAGCAGATGCAAAACTGGACTTCGCTGCAAAAAGGATTGCATGGGGGAAATTCATGAATGGCGGACAAACCTGTATCTGCACTGATTACCTGCTTGTAGACAAAAGAGTGAAAGATCAGTTGATTGACCTGATATCCCTCCGGTTAAAATCGTTCTTCGGTGAAAATCCTGAAGCGAGTAAAGATTTTGCAAGGATCATCAGTAAAGAGAGTATAATCCGGCTCGAATCCCTGACAAAAACAGGTCAGATTGTTACAGGCGGCAAAATCGATACTGACACATGTTATTTTGAACCAATGATAATAAAGGATATCAGCCCCGAAGATCCCATAATGCAGGAAGAAATTTTTGGTCCCGTACTTCCTGTTATAGAATTTGAAAATTTCAATGAGGTTTATGAGATAATTGAAAAAAATCCGAAACCCCTTGCAGTTTATATATTCACACGGAATAAAAAACTGGCCCGGGAATTTCTCCATAAGACACGATCGGGCACAGCTGCAGTAAATGAAACTGTATTACAGATAGCTTCCCCTTTCCTTCCTTACGGAGGTGTGGGATGCAGCGGAATAGGCAAGTATCATGGTAAAAAATCATTTGAAACATTCTCCAATATAAGGTCAGTACTTGTTAAATCGAATCTGATTGACATATTCCTGCGCTATCCTCCATATACAAAATTTAAGGAAAAACTGATCAGATGGCTGATGAATTAATAATTGTAACATTTATTTAATAAATTTGGAATGAATTAATTAAACACGCAATGAAAAGGATCACACGTTTATTTCTACTGATGGTTGTTTTTATCCCATTAACTTTTAGCGCATCCGGACAAAGAGACGGATTCTCAGGCACCTGGAGAATTGACAGGGCAAAATCCGTTATTCCGGATTACACACCTGTTCTTACACAGGTAACTGTTAAATTGTCTGCCGACAGTATCAATACAAAACGTTTCTATGATATCGGTGACGGGCAGGAATATCCTTTTGACGAGAAACTGCCACTGAACGGTACTAATGTAAGTATTACCATCTACGACATGCCCAGAAAGGCAAATGCAACCTGGTCGGCCAAGGATAATACAGTCAACCTGATCTCAACAATTACTTTTTATGATTCCGGCAGTCCTGTCGACTTCAATTCAAAGGAAACATGGAAGACCGATCAGGCAAATGTCATGACAATAAGCTTTGTCAATAAGTCCAGCCAGGGTGAAGCGACAGGGCAATTTGTTTTCAATAAGGTTAACAAGTAAGGGGCTCAGAGCGCAGTTTGACGAACGGAGTGAGGAAATCCCGCATGGCGGGAGTGGTAAGCGGTGAGCGATGAGTGATGAGTGGTGAGCGGTGAGCGGTGCCAACTGCCTACTGCCAACTGCCAGCTTATAAATAAGCTAATTTATTTTACAAAGGTACCTGTCGGTTCTTAGAATAATTGAGTTCCGGAGAAAAACCGGTGTAGCCCATACCGGATTCTGGATCTGGAACTGATTTACTATCTGCATTTCGCGTCCCGGTTTTATCACCACTACATCACCCCGTACCGAAAAGAAATAGATGTGTCCGGCGGCAACAACCGGAGAAGCGTTGAAATTTGACCTCATCCGTGTTGTCCAGACTTCTTTGCCTGTAGTAGCTTCAATACACATCATATTATTATTTGAATCTACTGTGTATATAAGCCCGTCTTTAATTACAGGAGTCAGAAGCTGTAATCTCCCGCTCCTTTTCTTCCATAACACATTGGTTGCCGTTATATCACCTTTCCCTTCAGGATTGATTGCCATCAGATCCGAATAATCTGTGCCTGCGGGATCGACCATAAAGCCGGTATAATAATATACAATACCCTTTTCGGTAAAAGGCATTGCGATAGTTGATTCTGCACCACCTGTAAGACTCCATATCTCCTCACCTGTTTCAGGATCATAAGCATTACAGACAGCCGCTCCGTTCGATATCAACAGATCACGTCCCTTAACATTCATTATCAGTGGTGTAACATAAGCCTTCCTCCCTATGACCGTTAAAGGTTGTGGTGGGTTGTCAGGGCGGTCTTTTTTCGATACTGTGTGGCGGGGTGTCTTATGGAGGGGTGTGGGGGGGGGGTCG
>CAYQZL010000109.1:0-2895 GCA_964421975.1 uncultured Rikenellaceae bacterium | reverse complement strand
CCAGGGCAGTAATAAACCTGACATCTGTTCCCTCATAATGAAGAATGAGAAGGTTCTTATACAAAACGGGAGATGAACCCGGACCCTGAACATGTTTGCATTTAAGATCTGTCCTTGTCCAGACGATTGCTCCGCTGGATGTATTAATACACGCAGTACCTGAACTTCCGTAATGAACATACACAAAATCCTTTTCAATACATGGTGTCGGAGTAGCATAGGAATTCAACGAGTGCTTCCCCTCGACACCGGATGGTGTAAAAACTTTAATATCATGCAGTATCTTACCGGTATTAAAATCGACACAAACGGCATACATTTCCTTTCCGTCATCGGTAGCGGTGGTAATCCATATCTGATCACCATAAACGACCGGCGATGACCATCCCCGTCCATGTATGTCTGTCTTCCATTTTATACCCGAATCGTCGCTCCACTTCAGGGGAACACTTGTTACATTTGAAATACAATCAAGTCTGCTTCCCCTGAATTGAGTCCAGTTATTATCCTGCCCCTGACAAATAGCCGGCAAACCAACGAATAAAATCAATAATCCTGCTTTCAAAAATTTCCTCATAGTAATCAAGTTTTCTTTTCGTAATTATTGTCTGTAAGTCTTGCAGTCCTGCAGTTTCCTGGTATCTTCGTCTCTCCGTCCGATCTTCACCTCAACCTCAACCTAAACCTCAACCTTAATTTGACGAGCCTTGCGAGTCAATCCCTCCACAGCGGGACTCAGCCTCTTTCCTCAAAACCACATATCAGCCGGCAACCTGTTATTCATTTTCGTATCAAGAAAAGCCTCATTTGAGTTGTATTTAAACTTATAACCGTATCTCGATATGATCCTTGACGAGTCAACGATTGTCGGATAAAAACTGTTTATCACCGAAGCCGGTTGAATATTTGTGATCTTCAGATGCCAGCATATCCACATGAAGCCTTTGATCAGGAAAAAGGGTATTCTTATGAATCTTTTTTCAGGAACGATATCGCTTACAACTGCATAACTGTCGGGAACAAGATTGAAAACGCCGCTGATTTCCTGATCTTTCATAATAAGTACCATCAGAGCTGACATATCCTCACTGTGAATGAACTGTAATTTCATCTCTTTAGTAAACCGGGGAAGGAAGGGCATTTTAATCAGGATAGATACTGCACTTTTGGGTTTGTCGAAGACCGGACCAGTAATAAGGCATAATCTTAATATTACTATTTTGAGATCATTCCGGACTGATATATTGGTGTATCGGTCTTCCACGATCTTCTTATTCATTCCATACCTGTAATTATCAGGCAACAAAGGTTCTGATTCCTTCATCCATAGAGGATTATCTTTTTTACCGCCATAGGCAGCAGAGGAACTTGAAAAGATTAGTTGCCGAACCGAGGGAGTATCGTTACATATTTCCACAATATTATCAGATCCATTGATATCAATTTCATATTCACGGATTTTATTGCGGACCTTGTTAAAAGAACAGGCAAAGTGAATAACATTTGTTGGCTGTTCCTCCTGAAAGACCGATCTCAGTTTTTCTCTGTCAGTGATACTGCATTTATAGAATATGAATCTTTCGCGGTTCATGAATTCAGAGTTTTCGCTAATATCAATGCCAACAATTTCTGCTTCTGTCGCAAGCAGGTGACCAATCAGCATTCTGCCAAGCAATCCCGAAGAACCAGTGATCAAGACTTTCATATTCCCTGAATATCCTTAAGACTTAGAATCTGCCAACGATATAATCAACTAATCCTTGCACCGTCCAACCGTCGAACCATTTTACCTTCGAACCGTCGCACCTTCGCACCGTCGCACCTTCGTACCGTCTCCCCTACACCGCTTCTATCGTTGAAGGCGGTTTTGATGCAATATTATATGTTACACTTACAATTCCCGGCACCTCATTGACAATATTGTCCGCCATCTTTTCAAGAACCTCAAACGGCAGCCTTGTAGGAGTGGCCGTTCTTGCATCTATACTGTCCCAGCATCTTATCTCTATCTGTTGTCCGAAGTCACGCTTGCCGTTCCTCACCCCGGTAACTCTGTCATCGTGCAGAATAGCCATATACTGGAATGCACCTCTTTCCACGAGTGCTTTTTCCACGACCACCGTGGCTTTTCTGACAGTTTCAAGTTTTTCAGCTGTTACCTCACCTATTATTCTGGCTGCAAGTGCCGGTCCGGGAAAGGGTATCCTGTTGAACATTTCTTCGGGCAGACCCAGGGCCCGGCCTACTGCTCTGACCCCATCCTTTCTGAGTTGTACAAGCGGTTCTATTATCTGGTATCCGAAAGCTTCCTGAGGATCTATTCCCAGCTGTGCAAAAACATTGTGCTGCCGTTTTATGCCGGCTACAGTTTCATCGATATCCGTAAGTATTGTACCCTGAAGTAAAAATCTGGCTTCGCTTTCCCTGACTATTCGTCCGAAAACCTTTTTATAAAAAGTAGTAGTAATTGCTTCTCTCTTCTCCTCCGGATCAGTCAACCCTTTCAGTGAATCCAGAAATTCATTTCTTGCATCAACTATTTCCACATTTACACCGAGACCGGCGAATATTGATACAACAGATTCAGCCTCACCCTGCCTCATAAGCCCGTTCTGAATGAATACCGTTCTTAACCGTTTGCCCAATGCCATGTGTCCCAGCATTGTCACAGCAGATGAGTCAACACCTCCCGAAAGAGCATTTATTGCAACACCGTTACCGACAAGTGATTTTATAGCATTTACCTGTTCATCTATGAATTTTTTTGTATCCAGTTCCTTAAGGGTTATTTCTTTTTTCATGTTAATATTATTAGTTTTAATTGTTTCAGAGTTTCAGAGTTTCAGAGTTTCAGGCTTTGCCAGCCGAAGCTTTCTTTGACCTCCGTAGCCTTGG
>CAYQZL010000108.1:0-15220 GCA_964421975.1 uncultured Rikenellaceae bacterium | reverse complement strand
GATTCAAAGCTTAAATCAGACTTTATTTAAAACTGAAATCGGTCAGACTAAAAAAAAATTGACTTGAATCATATCAGTTCGTAAATTTGGTATAGAAATCCACAGGTCTATGCCAAAATACAGGATTGTTTCAATTGACGGAGGAGGTATCAGGGGACTGGTGACCACTATTCTTCTCCAGAGAATTATATCAACTCCCGGGCTTGAAAATTTTCTTGATAAATTCGATCTGATTGCCGGAACCTCAACAGGCGGGCTGCTCTCTCTGGGTATAAGTAATGGAATAGATCTTGAGGAGATTAGAAAATTATATGTCGAAAAAGGACCGGATATCTTTGATGATTCCTGGCTCGATAACCTGGCAGATCTTGGGAAATTAAGAGGTGCTGATTACAGTATTAAGCCACTCCGGAAGGAGTTGAAAAGGATCTTTGGCAATACTACACTGGGACAGCTTAAACTTGATAAGCGGGTGCTGATCACAGCTTTTGATCTGGATAATGAGGATCCCGATCCGTCCCGGAGAAAATGGAAGCCAAAACTCTTTCATAATTACCCGGGAGAAAACAGCGACAGAGATTCACTTGCAGCCGATGTCGGACTTTATACAAGCGCTGCACCGACATATTTCCCCTCGGTTGACGGTTATATTGATGGCGGAGTATATGCAAGCAATCCTTCAATTTGTGCACTCGCACAAACCCAGGATAAGCGTTATAAACCAAATCCTCCTCTGAAAGATATACTGCTTTTTTCGGTGGGTACAGGAACCAGCCTGCAATATATTAAAGGCAAATCCCTCGACTGGGGTTATATCAAATGGATAAGACCACTTATAGATCTCATGTTTGATGGCACCGCAGGGATTGCAGATTATCAATGTACTCAGTTCCTCGGTTCCCGGTATCACCGGCTGGGACCGGTCTTCCCGCCGGGAACAACAATTCCGATGGACGGAGTAAAAAGGATCAGGGATATGATCCTCTTTGCAGAATCATTTCATATTGGAGATACTCTGGAATGGCTGAAAAAATCATGGATGGAAGGGTGACATATATTCAGATACTCTGAAATAATTTGCCTAATGACTGAGCATCAGGCTATATATACTTGTCAATTATTTAAATATTTGTCAAATAATTATGGAAATGTCCCGGATTTTTCTTAACTTTTGTGCAATTATCGGAAATTTAATATTTATCCCTATGACTTACATTAAGAAATCCATTTTCATGTTGATGGCAGTCTGCTTTTCCGCAACACTTATTTACGGACAATCGGCCATTCCTTCAACAGGAGGGACTGCTACGGGTTCGGGAGGAACCGTGACCTATACAGTCGGACAGATAACATACAAAACCTTTGAAGGTACTTCAGGCAGTGTTGCACAGGGAGTTCAGCAACCCTGGGAGATATCAACGGTTACTGCAATTGAGAAAACCGAAGGCATAACACTTGAAATGAGTGTTTATCCCAATCCGACGGGCGGAATACTGAAACTTACAATCAAGGAATTCAACGACAAGAATCTTCGTTTCAGGCTTTATGATATGAATGGAATGCTTCTGCAGGACCAAAAGATAGATGCAGAGGAGACTGAAATTTCGCTTCAGGATTATTCCTCCACGATGTATTTCCTCAGGGTAATCAATAACAAACAGGAAGTCAAGGTTTTCAAGGTCGTCAAGAATTAACCGGGGTCTGTAACATTTATTTAAGGATTCAGGATTCCGGATTCAGGTTTCAAAATTCACGATTCAAAATTCGAGGTGCATAATTATATTTAAACAACTCTAAACTCTAACCCCTAAACTCTAAACTCTAAACCCTAAACTCTAAACTCTAAACTCTAAACCCTAAACCCTAAACTCTAAACCCTTAACCCAGAACGCTGAACGCTGAACGCTGAACGCTGAACGCTGAACTCTAAACGCTAAACTCTCGCTGCACTTAATTAATTTACATTTTCCGAAAAAAATTTTACAAGTAACTTTTAGTTTAATCTATACAATATGAAAAGGATATTTTCTTTACTCAATCTTTTAACTATAACTGTATTGGTTATTGCCCAGGCCCCTCAAAGACTGAGCTATCAGGCTGTAATACGAAACACATCTGGTAATCTTATTGTTAACCAGATTGTGGGAATGAAAATCAGTATCCTTCAGGGATCTGCCTCCGGTACACCTGTATTTGTCGAGACCCATACCCCGACCACCAATGCCAATGGTCTGGCATCCGTAGAAGTCGGAGGGGGAATTCTCGTCTCAGGTAATTTCAGTACGATTAATTGGGAGACAGGTTCTTATTTTCTGAAAACTGAAACAGATCCGGCAGGAGGGACAAGCTATTCAATTACAGGAACGAGCCAGTTATTGAGTGTACCCTATGCCTTACATGCAAAAACTGTACAGACAGGAGATAACTGGGGGAGTCAGTCTGTTATTTCTGATGCCACTCTTACGGGAACTGGTACGACTTCATCACTCCTGAAACTGGCGCAACAGGGGGCAAGCACAGGTCAGATATTGAAATGGACCGGCACTACCTGGGATAATGCAGCTGATGACACAGGTCCATGGGCCGAGGATGCTTCATATATCTATAATGTCAGTAGTAAAAAATTTGGTATGGGGATAAATAAGCCCACGCGGAAATTGACAATTGCAGATGCTACAGCCTCAGCTTTTATGAATATTCTGAACAGTTCTACCGGATACACATCCAGTGATGGTTTATTATTGGGAATAGATGGCCTTAACGGTTGGTTAACCACCTATGAAACCGGTAACCTTTACCTGGGAACCAGTTCAATGGCAAGAATAACAATAAATTCCGGAGGAAATGTAGGTATAGGAACTGCTTCTCCCGGCCATAAGCTTGATGTCGCCGGAGCAACAAACCTTAACAAAGGACTGAGTGGTGCAGCGCTGTTTTGTAACGGAACCGAAGCTTTATGGTATAATGGCACTTATTTCAGCTGGGGCTATGGAGGCTCATGGAACTTTTTCGGGGATAAGATCTTTGTTGGAGCTGTAGCTACAGACCCGGGAACCAATCTTCTGGTTGTTAACGGGACAGCCGCCAAGCCCGGCGGTGGTTCATGGGCAACATGGTCGGATGCACGGCTGAAAGACATACATGGTGTTTATCCCAAAGGTCTTAATGAGATAGTAAAACTCAACCCCGTCACTTTTTCCTATAAAGCCGGCAACAAGCCAAATCTTCCCGCGGATATTAATTATACCGGACTGATTGCCCAGGAGGTTGGGAAGATCTTTCCTGAAGCTGTCAGTTCAGATGGTAACGGATTTTTCCAGCTGGATATTCAGCCGGTCAATATGGCCCTGATCAATGCAGTAAGGGAGCTTAAAGCCCAAAATGATGAACTTAAAGCCCGCCTGGAGCGGCTGGAAGCAAAGATTGGGAAATGATGCAGGGTGAAGAGTTAAAGATGTTTCAGAGTTTCAGAGTTTCAGAGTTTCAGAGTTTCAGAGTTTCAGAGTTTCAGAGTTTCAGAGTTCCGGATTAGCTAAAAATCGTCTAAAGAACGCTCCTTTTCTCCCCCTCCCAGGGGGAGATGTCGCGCAGCGACAAAGGGGGTTTTCCCGATTAGTTGAAAATCGTCTAAAGGACGCTCCTTTTCTCCCCCTCCCAGGGGGAGATGTCGCGCAGCGACAGAGGGGGTTTTCCCGATTAGTTGAAAATTATCTAAAGAACGCTCCTTTTCTCCCCCTCAGGGGGAGATGTCGCGCAGCGACAGAGGGGGTTTCCCCGATTAGTTGAAAATTGTCTAAAGTACGTTCCTTTCCGGCCCCTTTGGGGGGAGATGTCGCGTAGCGACAAAGGGGGTTTATCGACTATCTAAAAAATTTATTTGACTCGTATCCGGAATTTTCCTAACTTTTTAGAAAAATTCGGATCGGTAAGATGCATATCTTTATTAATTTAAATAAATAATTTCATGAAAAAACTCTTTACTCTTGTGCTGATTGCAGCATTTAGTATGATACTTTTTGCCCAGGCTCCCCAAAAACTGAGTTACCAGGCAGTCATCCGAAAATCTTCAGGCGGACTTGTTACCAGTCAGGCTATAGGCATGCGGATCAGTATCCTTCAGGGTTCTGCGACTGGTGCAGCTGTTTATGTTGAGACCCATACCCCGACAACAGATGCAAATGGACTTGCAACCATCGAAATAGGTGGAGGAATTCTTGTCTCAGGGTCCTTTGCGACAATAAACTGGTCAGGCAGTACCTATTATCTTAAAACAGAAACTGATCCTTCAGGCGGGACCAGCTATACAATTGTTGGTACAAGCCAGCTTTTAAGTGTTCCTTACGCTCTGGATGCAAAAACAAGTGAATCGGTAATTGATAACAGTATCACTTCAGCCAAAATAGTCGATGGTACTATAGCCAATGCCGATCTTGGAAACAACAGTGTCACTTCTGCCAAGATCAATGATGCAACTATTGTAACCGCTGACCTGGCAACTAATTCAGTTACCACAGAAAAGATAAATGCAGGAGCTGTAACCGGAGCCAAAATAGCTCAGGCCGGTGCCACCAGCGGGCAGGCACTCAAATGGAACGGTACAACATGGGCCCCGGCGGCAGATGCTACCGGCGGCGGTAGCGGCGGTTGGACAGACGAAGGGACAATAATCCGTCTGAGCACAACAACCGACAGTGTTCAGCTGGGAAGTGTCAGCCGGCTTGGCAAACTAAATGTCGGCGGCAATATTGGATTAAACCTGCTTTCCAGTATTTATTTCGGAAGTGATGCCACCCGGATTACAGGATTAACCGGTGGTGACATGCGGCTGGTGGCAGAGGACCTTAGCATGCTGACAACCGAAGATATTACTTTCGGCCATTACGGCGATGAGACCTGGATAAAATTCGACAATGCAAACAAACGGGTGGGCATTGGCACCCTGATACCCGCCGATAAACTACATGTCGTTCAAAATGCCACCACTGCCGGATCAACAGCAATCAAAGGTGTTGCCACACCAACAACCGGCTTAAATTACGGAGTTTACGGTGAATCTATGTCGGCTAATGGATATGGATTATATGGTAAATCGCCGAAATACGGTGTCTTTGGTACCTCGACCGGGAATCAGGGACGTGCTGTGCTGGGAGAAGCTACAGGTACTGCCAGCATAGGAGTCTACGGCATCGCCTCCAATACCAGCAGCACCGGAGTGTGGGGAGAAGGCTCCAACCAGGGAGTTTACGGTTATTCCTCATCAACGACCGGAAAAGGAGTTTACGGGAAAGTAACATCTCCTTCAGGTTATTCAGGATATTTCGAAGGTGGTAAATTCTATGTTAAAGGAAATGCCGAAGTCAGAGATACACTTTTTGCTGATGCTGTAAAAATAGCAAATAGTCCCAGAGTGTTTTATGAGAAATTCAATTATAACCGAACCATTACTTCAATGGATTCATGGGGCCCAATTGATACCATAATGGTTAAAGCGCCGGGACCGGGTTCTGTAATTTTAAATTTTACGTGCGCACTATCCTCAAATCACGATTATCTGGATTATACATGGGCAGGAGTTGGTATTGCAACCAAACCGGCAAGTGGCGTTTTGGCAGAGACCTGGTGGAGATTAACCAATCAGCTCGTAGGCGGATATTACTCTTCACCCTGTTCTGTTCATACAGTTGCAGAAATAAAATCAGCAGGTACGTATTATTTTTATATCGTCGGATATCACTGGACCCATCTGCCCGAAGGACATGAAGATGTGGAAAATCTTTCCGACGGCTCATTTTCGGCACTGTTCATTCCGTCACCATAATGTTTTTAAGCCAATAAAATCAAAATCATATTTTTATGAAAAAACTCTTTACCCTTTCTGTCATCGCGCTAATGATGCTTTCCCTTCTTGCTCAGACACCTCAGAAATTGAGTTACCAGGCAGTTGTCCGGAACTCTTCCGGCGGACTTGTAACCAGTCATACAGTCGGTATGAAGATAAGTATCCTGCAGGGATCTGAATCAGGTACGGCTGTATATGTCGAAACTCATACACTGACAACCAATTCAAATGGTTTGGCTACAATTGATATTGGAGGCGGAAGTGTTGTTTCAGGTAATTTCAGTACTATTCCCTGGGGAAGCGGAAGTTATTTTTTAAAGACTGAAACTGATCCTACAGGGGGGGCCAGCTATTCAATTACCGGAACAAGCCAGTTATTGAGTGTGCCTTATGCTTTATTTTCAGAAGCCTCGGGAGAGCTGACCCTACCTTTCACCGGCGCTGTTTCATCCGCTTTACCTGCTATACAGATCACCAACAGCGGAACCGGAGAAGGGATTAAGAGCGTTGCAGTCTCAGTAGGAAATACCGGGATTGTCGGTGAGGCTCCAAACCAGGGTATATTTGGACATGCTACCTCGTCCTCCGGAGCCGCATATGGAGTACAGGGTACTTCAGCTTCTGAAACAGGAAGCGGAGTGACAGGTGTTGCTTCTTCCACCACAGGACAAAACTATGGTATCCGGGGATTGTCTTTATCCAGTACAGGTACAGGAGTTTTTGGAAATGGAAGGTACGCATTACGGGGCGAAACTTCTTATGAAACAGGTTATGGAATAAATTTGAGATGCACGCACCCGACAGGTGTTACCAGGGGAATCAATGTTGAAATAACATCTCCTAACGGATTCTCGGGATATTTTGCAGGAGGGAAGAAATTCTATATTGGTTCAGATGTCGGTATTGGAACTTTGTTCCCAGGATATAAGCTTGATGTGGCAGGTCCTGCAAACCTTAACAATGGCAAAACCGGTGTTGCACTCAGGTGTGAGGGAGACGAAGCCCTTTGGTATAATGGAACCTATTTCAGCTGGGGCTATGGCGGTTCCTGGAACTTTTTCGGAGATAAGGTATTCATCGGATCAGTAGCAACGGACCCGGGAACTAATCTCCTGGTCGTTAACGGTGCAGCTGCCAAACCAGGAGGAGGATCATGGGCAACCTGGTCGGATTCACGACTGAAAGATATTCTTGGGTTCTATTCAAGGGGTTTAAATGAGATTCTGAAACTTAATCCAATAATGTTTTCATATAAGGACGGGAACAAGATTAATCTTCCTGATAATGTAAAATATGCCGGATTAATTGCACAGGAAGTCCGGGAAGTATTTCCCGAAGCTGTCAGTGAAGGATCCGGTGGCTATTTGCAACTCGATATACACCCGGTAAATATGGCACTGATCAATGCTGTTAAAGAGCTTAAAGCTGAGAATGACCGCCTTAAATCAGAAAATGAGGAGATCCTGTCGAGGTTGGAAAAACTGGAGGCAAAAATTGGTAAATAAGTATTTGTGAATAGCTGAGATTTTTTAGCATCCCGGAGTTCAGAGAGTTCGTATATTTACGCGGAGTTACAATAGAGTTAAACTTCTCCGTGTTATTTCTCCGTACTATTTCTGTGCTCCCCGTATCATCCATTGTGAGTTTATTTTTTTTCAGAGAAATCATTATTTGCCTCATATCACTATTATTCTTACCTTTTTAGAATTATACGATCTGACAATTATTAACCTTAAACAGAATGCAATGAAAAAGCTGATGACTATTCTTGCAATCTCAGGATTAACTTTTATGAGTCTTGCCCAGGCACCTGAGAAAATGAGTTACCAGGCTGTAATACGCAATGCCTCAGGTGGTCTTGTAACCAACCATGCTATAGGAATGCGTATAAGCATCCTTCAGGGATAAGCCACCGGCACAGTAGTCTACAGGGAAACCTATAGTCCTGTACCGCAGACCAATGCAAACGGACTTGTGACTGTTGAAATCGGAAGCGGGACTCCCTCGACCGGAATCTTCGCAAATATAAACTGGGAAGCAGGTCCGTATTATCTTAAAACAGAAACGGACCCTAATGGCGGAACCAGCTTTACAATTACCGGTACAAGGCAGTTATTGAGTGTGCCATTTGCTCTGTTTTCTAAAACCTCAGGAGTATTGACACTTCCTTTTTCTGCAAATACAACATCAAGGGATCCGGTTCTTGAAATAAAAAATAATTTCTATGCCGGTGTAGATAATCCTGCAAGAGTTGGAATTAAAGGTATATCAGCAGCACCTTACGGAATAGGGGTGTATGGAGAGTCAATAGAAGATGGTGGTACGAGCAAGGGTGTATATGGCATTGCTAAGTCGAGTTTTGGAATCGGTGTTTTCGGCGAGAACACATATCTGTCTGGAAGTGCATGCGGTATCAAAGGTGAATCTCATTCAACAACAGGGAGAGCTGTATATGGTATAGCATCCTCTTCCAGCGGAGATAACTATGGAGGTTATTTTGAAAGCAATAGTTCTGCCGGCATTGGGGTATTTGGAGTCGTTTACGCCTCAAGTGGTGAAACCTATGGAGGATATTTCAAGTCATCCAGCAGTTACGGTTATGGCGTTTATGGCGAATCTGGCAAATTTGGAGTATATGGTCTTGCAAACGCTAAAACTGGCAATACTTATGGAGGTAGCTTTAGTTCCGAAAGTCCCATGGGTATTGGGGTAAGGGGAGTGGCACCCTTTATAGGTGTAATGGGGTATGCAAATAGTGAAAACGGTTCTGCTTGCGGGGGGGATTTTAGTAGCAGAAGCTCTTACGGCATAGGGGTACGTGGAGTCAACTCTTCTTCCAGTGGTATTACCTATGGAGGATGGTTCAAGGCATCCAGCAGTGACGGCTATGGCGTTTATGGCGAATCTGACAAATATGGTGTATATGGCAAGGCATCTCCATCGACAGGGACTAGCTACGCAGTTTTTGGTGAAACTTCATCTCCCGATGGATATGCTGGTTATTTTAAGGGACGCTTTTATACGACCGGCTCCACTACCGGAAATACTGATCTTTTCTATGTGATCAATACCGGTACAGGTCGGGCTGTTCATGCTGTGGCGGCAGATAACACAGCTGTTTGGGGGGCCTCGACATCAGGATATGCCGGAGTTGATGGCCGGAACACCTCCGGGATAGGTGTTTCAGGTCATAGCGACACAAATTACGGGGTTTATGGAAAAAGCAACGACAGTTATGGTGTCTTTGGTACCGGTGGGTTAACCGGCGGACGTTTTGAAGGCCTGTCAATAGGGGTATATGGTATCTCAACAGGAACAAGCGGGATTAACTATGGTGTATATGGAAAAACAAATTCATCTGCAGGATATGCTGGTTATTTTGAAGGTAACGTTAAAGTCACCGGGACTCTTTCCAAAGGAGGCGGGTCATTTGAAATTGACCATCCTCTCGATCCGGCAAATAAAATACTGCGGCACAGCTTTGTGGAATCACCCGATATGATGAATATATATAACGGAAACATCAGAACCGATGAAAACGGAAGCGCTGAAGTCATTTTACCTGACTATTTTGAAGCTCTTAACACGGATTTCCGGTATCAGCTCACTGTAATCGGGGAATTTGCACAGGCAATTATTTCTGCTGAGATCAAAGACAACCGCTTCACAATAAGCACCGATAAGCCAAATGTAAAAGTCTCCTGGCAGGTTACAGGAGTAAGGATGGATCCCTGGGCAGCACAGAACCGGATTGTGGTTGAAGAAAAAAAAAGACCGGAATTGCATGGTTATTTTATTCATCCCCAGTCTTATGGTCAGCCTGAATAAAGATAAACAACGTAATAAACCAGGGCCATGTTTTAAGTATTGATTCTGTATCTTTGTGGGCTCTGCGTGATCTTTGCGTACTTTGCGGTTAAATTCTTTTTTGTCTGAATCTTTATCACAAAATTATCTCCGGGTTTTCTGAATAATTTTTTCTTCATAATTTTAAAATTTAAACAGTATTCATTATTCTGACATAAAACTTAAGCTCATGAAGAAATATCTTTCGCTCTCTTTTTTTATACCATTTATCCTATCAGGTTATTTGAAGGCACAGGTGCCTGTCACAATTGATAAGTGCATCTTTTGTGAAAAACTGATAGAACTGAGACTGCCGGATGTTAAAATTACCGAAGCTTCTACTGTAACAACCGGATCATCATATTGCAAAGTAATGGGAGTAATAGGAAAGGAGATCAATTTCGAAATTCTCCTCCCGTTTGAGTGGAACGGAATATATGTTATGGGCGGTGGCGGTGGCTTTGTCGGGACAATCCAGAATGCTGCCCGTTCATCAGTTGAAAAAGGATATGCAACTTCCGGAACTGATACCGGTCATGACGGGAAAAAATACCCCGGTGCCAGCTGGGCACTTAATGATATGGAACGCCAGCTGAATTTCGGTCATCTGGCAGTCCACAGGACCGCAGAAGTATCAAAATCAATCATTGCCAGCTATTATGGTGATTATCCGAAGTATTCCTATTTCATGGGATGTTCGCGTGGAGGAGGACAGGCAATGATGGAAGCGCAACGATATCCGGAGGATTTTGACGGGATAGTGTCTGCCGCACCTGCATTCAACTGGACTGCCATCGCATCAGAGGCTGTTCAGAATACCCGGGCCGCTTTCCCGGTAAGTCTGTCAGAACCCCTTTTCCTCCCGGACCATATCCGTTTACTGCAGGATGCAGTGCTTAAACAATGTGATATGATTGACGGACTGCAGGATAGCATAATTAATGATCCTTATGCCTGTGTTTTTAATTTTACAGCTTTACCCCTGTGCAGTGGAGATACGCCCGGAAATGATTGTTTTACAACCAGACAGATCGATGCACTGAAAAAGATCTATGGCGGAGTCTATGCCCTGAATGGCGTTTCTTATCCGGGATTCCCTTACGGCGGTGAGAGTGAAACGGGAGGATGGACCAGCTGGATAACAGGTAACGGAGCCGGTAAACTAAGCGGTGGTTATCCCAGTTCACATGCATATTTCGGAATTGAAATATTTAAATACCTTATATTTCAGGACCCTGACTGGAATTATACAGAATATGATTTTAAAGGCTTTGAAAAGGAGTTAAGTTATGCCTCATCATATCTTGATGCAACTTCAACAGATTACAGTGCATTTAAGAACCGAAAGGGAAAGATAATTTTCTGGCATGGATGGAATGATCCGGCTCTGTCTGCCTATGCCACTATTGATCATTATAATGCCGTTAGGGAGAAGGATACCGAAATAAGCAATTATATGAGGCTTTTCCTTCTCCCGGGCGTTCTGCATTGTGGAGGAGGAAAAGGCCCTTCCGAAGCCGACTGGCTTACCCTCATACGTGACTGGGTTGAGAAAGATATTGCACCGGAGAGAATTGTTGTCAGAAAAAATGTTAAAGGGAAAGAAGTAATTTCCAGACCGGTCTTCCCATATCCTGCAAAAGCCGTTTATGACGGAAAGGGAGATCCGGATAATGCTGACAGCTTCAGAAGAAAATAACAAACTTCATTTAAAAATTGCATAATTAGCCCTCCTTCAGGGAGGGATGGGTGCCAGATACGACCAGCAGAATGTTGGGATCGCTGTCGTCAGAATCTGTAGTACGTTTGACTGGATAGGCGTCGTCGACGCGTGCCTGCCCCCTGGAAGGGGGCTAAATTATCTGGTATTAAGTAACTATTCTGCATTGCAGGAGGTTGTGATGGGTGGAATTACGTGTTTTTTAAGGGGTATGATCGAAATTATGACGTTTTCGTCTCCATGAATATGCACGTATTATGTTAAAATTGAGTTAATTCCTGAATTTTAATCAATTTTAGGACCTGTTTCGTCAATTCCCGGGTAAAAGGTTATGTAACAAAATATTATACTATTATACTCTGTAATTAGCATAATATCAGAGATTTAATATTTTCCAGTTACAGTATTATCAGATTTTCTGCATTTTAAGCATCAATTTCAGACTGTTTTTGATTAATCACCCTATTTTAATGGTAAATCAGGCCTTCCGATAATTCTGTTACGTAAATTATTTGATAAAGGAGCTGGTGAATAATTCCAAAACCCCACCAGTTGGGCTTCATCGTATTGACAATGCCCCATCCGGTATTGTATTTTTACACTGTAATATAAACACGTGAAAAGGATGAAAAAGAATTCATTTGTTCAGTATTGCAGAATGTTCTTCCTGGCAATGGTCTTTATTTCCATTTCAGGTATCTGTACTGCTCCAGCAATCGGGTACCGTGTTAAAATGGAAAATTTCAGAAGGCTTTCCGAATATGTTGCAAGGGAACACTATGAATCCGAATTTGCCAGATTCATAAAAGATCTTGGAAAAAGTGAATCAGGAAATAACTGGCAGTCTATTAACCGTATAGGTTGTTTTGGTGAATGGCAGTTTGCGGAAAAAACGCTGCATTATCTCGGACATAAGCATATTACAATGCGTAAATTCAAAAAAGATCCTTCAGTATTCCCTCCCGAACTGCAGCTGAAAGTGCTGAAATCACTTATAAAGGTGAATCTTATATCTCTTAAAGGGTATGAACAATTTGTGGGGGATACAATAAGAGGTGTGATCATCACCAGATCAGGAATGATTGCAGCCTCTCATCTTGGAGGCGCCAGGTCTCTGAAATTATTCCTGAACTCAAAAGGAAGGATCAACAGGGCAGATGTCCTGGGGACATCAATTGCTGATTATCTGAGGAAGTTCAGCTATTACGACCTGGATTCATTTGACGGTTACGCTCTTTAAAGGCTCAGTGCTTAGTGTTCAAGGCTCATAGCTGAGTGATGAGGGTTAAGTTGCGGGCAAAACGGCTCCGCTCCCGGAAGGAGTACGGCCTGGTTAATAAGAAGTTGTGAGTAATGAGTAATGAGTATGGAGAGCAACTTCCAGTCTATGAATCAGTGAAACAAATCAGAGTTCAGATAAATGATCTTTCCTGTTTCTGTCAGGCCTGAGGATGTTTCTATTTTGTAGATATATAATCCTGCCTGAACATAATTACCGGCGTCATTTTTGCCATCCCATACAACCTGCAAAAATCCGGAATCATTATTGCTTTCCTCCAGTATCCTGATGACTTTTCCACTGAGATCAAACACTCTGATAGTAACATGCGATGATTCAGGTAAGTAGTATTCAATTTTAATTTCTGAAATGAATGGATTGGGATAGCTTCTTGAAAATAAAGAGTTGTCTGGTCTGTCCGGCAAAGCATCTGTAACTGAGACAGTCAGGTCGCTCAGATAGCGGGTCAGGATGACTTCATCATTATATATCCTTCTTTCAAATAGTGAATATTCAGATCCGGCAATGTTGAACAGGGGAAATATATAAACCGGCCGTAGTACAGCCTGCCAGGTGTCAGCATCAACCGGTAAGATATCCACTTCAAGATGACCATAATGCTTTCCGCCAGCTTTAAGAATACCGTTTTCCCAGGATTCCGGTACATCATTATGCACCAGGAACTGCTGATCGGGATTATAAAGTCCTTTCTCAGGTTCCCTCAGACCGTCTCCACCCTGTCCGACATCATAAAAATGAATTGTATGAGATCTTTCACTCTGATCCTGTCTTTTTTCAGTTCCGGCGATAGTCGATCTCTCCCACATCTCATCATGGGCAGAGATAACCGCATCCACACCATATTGCATAAAAAGTGGAGTAAGGATACGTACAGGGTATCCTGATTGTTTATCAGTATTTTCAGCTTCACCAGCGGGGTATCCGTGAGGGCCTGAAGAATAGGGCGAATGATGAAAGATCACAAAAGTGTACATGCTCTGAAGCTGGGCTTCTCTGAGTCTTACTTCAAGCCAGATATACTGATCTGAGCCGGGACCAAAATCTGGCGCTTTACCTCCACCCTGATCCTTTTCACCAAGCAGATAGAAATTCGTATCATCACCTGATTTGTTCATTTCATTATTGCATACATCAAGTACAATAAAAGTTGCAGGACCATATTTCAGAGAGTAATATCTGCCTTCGCGTTCAGGATCGGGAGAATTATTTGGAGGAGATTCGAAATATGTAAGGAATCTTTTAACAGCTCTTTCCGATCCCGGCTGATTATATCTATCCAGCTGTGATCCTTCATAATATTCATGATTTCCCAAAGCTGCCATCAATGGAATATTACCAGCCAGACTCAGTTCGCTGCTGCTGCCCGTATTATGACGCCAGAACTCATCCCAGTCGCGCTGCTCGCCTCCGGTTTCCACAAGATCACCGGCAATAAAAACAAGGTCGGGTTCACGTGATCTGATCACTTCAAGGTTATTCTTATAGCCTGTAGTCTGATCTGTTAAATATAGACGGACACTGTCATTAACCGGGTCAACCCAGGTTGTAAATTTCCCTGTTGATTCAGGTTCTGTTTCCGAATCTCCGTAAACAATAAATCTGATCGGGGTATTGCCATCAGGTCCCGTATGAAAGGATGAACTGAATGTTTCAGTCCCCTGGGCTACTTCATATTCGTAAATAGAGTATGGATTAAGATTCTCAATTCTTACCCGGTGACGGTATGGCACTGAGGGAGCCTGACCATCAAAAAAAGTAGTATCTTCCCATAAAGAATATTCAAGAGCCTCAGCCGCTACAGGAGTTGAATTAACATGATTTTTTGTCCCTGTACCCTGTTCCCACCAGGAAAGCAGTCCCTGAGAGTTCTCTTCTGAAAACCATAGAATTGTAATAGCATCAATATCAGGGTTCTGTAAGTATGGGAAAATCCGGAATTTATCCTGAGCAGGCAAAATGGTGGAAAATATTAGCAGAAAGTTCAAAAAGAACGGCAGCTTCCAGTTAAAGTCAGAAAAAGTACTGGATATGTTACCCCTACAAACTGATAGTCGATGCATATCACTTTATCAACTTTAAGTAAAATGCAATTTATAAGATATTTTTCTGAAAATCAATAAAATTATTATGGAATGTCTTAGTGATATACGTTTTTTAATACGTATTAAAAAACGTATTAAAAAACGTATTAAAAAACGTATTTTAATCGCTTTGTTTTAATTTAGAAAGCATAGATTTAGTCTCCTTTGCCTGTAGGGCATAGGGTATTGTAGATGAGGTTATATGACATGATTTTATACCTCGTAGAGGTTATGGGGCTTATATATAGATCATCTACACAGATCGCCCCTGGGTTGTTGGAATTATCGTATATCACTGTTTTTAGCGCCGTAGGCGCTTACTGTTTATAGAACAACGGGCATCCCACCGACCACCCAAAGCGCCGTAGGCGCGATCTGTAAATATTCTGCCCCTCCGGGGCAGGTTAAAAAAAGGATAGGCTTGTTCTATAAAC
>CAYQZL010000107.1:0-15440 GCA_964421975.1 uncultured Rikenellaceae bacterium | reverse complement strand
GGTTCATTCACTTACCAGTGGCAATATACAACGAATGCAACCGCACCATTAGGTGATCCTGCATGGTCTGACATAGGCACCGCAACCGGATTGATTTATAACCATGGCACCCTGACCACAACCACACGTTTTGTCAGAAGAGCTATAGAAGGGACATGCACGACTCCAGTCTACAGTAACATAATCATAGTTACTGTTCGTCCCCAACTGGATGGAGGAACTATAGGAACAGACCAGACTATCTGTTATGGAACGGATGTCGCTGCATTTACGAGTACAAATCCGGCAA
Source organism: uncultured Rikenellaceae bacterium (assembly GCA_964421975.1). GTDB lineage: Bacteria > Bacteroidota > Bacteroidia > Bacteroidales > VadinHA17 > LD21. Next base: position 15,151 of record CAYQZL010000107.1, on the reverse strand, counting down.
GCGGTGGTGCCGGCTCATTCACATATACATGGCTTTATACAACAAATATCTCTCTGGCAGTCGGCGATCCTGCATGGGTACCAATACCATCGAGTAACAGTACAATATATGATTATGGTACTTTAACAACTACAACCCGTTTTGTAAGAAGGGCAGTTGAGGGTACATGTACAACTCCGGTTTATAGTAACGATATCAGAGTAACGGTTCGGCCTGAACTTAACGGAGGGATTATTGCTGGTAATCAGACAATATGTTCCGGAGGAGATGTAGCGGCATTTACAAGTACTGCTGCAGCCACAGGCGGTGCAGGTTCATTCACTTATACATGGCAGTATACCACAAATATGTCTGCAACACCGGGCGACGGTAACTGGACGGATATAGGCTCAAGCAACAATGAAATATATAATCATGGAACTCTGACAACGACAACCCGATTTATCAGGAAGGCTGTCGATGCGACATGTACACCGGCAGTCTATAGTAACATGTTAACCATAACTGTTATGCCGGCTCTTAACCCCGGGGCCATCGGAAGTAATCATACAATCTGCTCAGGATCGGATGTTCCGGCATTTACAAACCTTGCTCCTGCAAGCGGAGGTGCGGGATCATTTACATACACCTGGCAGTATACAACCAATATGTCAGCAAATCCTGGAGATGGTAACTGGACTGATATTAACAGCTCAAATACGTTGGGATATGACTTTGGGACACTTACCACAGAGACAATGTTTGTAAGAAAAGCAGAGGACATTTCCTGTACATCCCCTGTTTATTCAAATGTTGTTACAGTCAGTATTAATCCTCTTCCCGTAACTTCGGCAATAAGCGGACCATCAGTTCTTTGCGAAGATGCCACCAATAAGGTTTACCAGGTGGTCAACCATTCGGGTTCAACATATTCCTGGACTGTTCCGCCATCATTGACAATTACCTCACCCCCCGGATTATATTTTATTATTGTAGATGCAGTTCCGGGAATGTCGGCACCAGGTGATAAGATTACTGTTACAGAAACAATAACTTCTACTCTGTGCGTTGGAGTGCCTGTCGAATTACCTGTTTCTGTTGTATCAGTTGTTCCTGGTGTTGTTGTTAACGGCTCCACAAGCATTTGCCTTGGAGATACGGCTACTTACTTTGTACCGGATAACAGTGGTTCAACATATTCATGGAGCGTTCCGGCCGGTGCATATATTATTTCCGATCCGAATTTACACAGCGTCGAAGTAACTTTTAAAATGGCTGTAACAGGCGACGTATCTGTTGTTGAAAATTCCAACGGGGTATGTAATACAATCCACACACCTGTGACCGTAACGGTCAATCCTCTGCCTTCCATATTCAATGTTACCGCTCCGGTAGCATATTGTGATGGGGCATCGGGAGTGACAATCACTCTTTCAGGCTCACAGGTAGGTGTTAACTACCAGCTCTACAATTCGATCGGACCGGTCGAGCCTCCTCTGCCTGGTATCGGATCGGCTCTTACATGGCTGAATAAGGAGACAGAGACTTATTATGTTCTCGCTACCAATGCAACTACCGGCTGTAAACAACTGATGAACGGAACAGTCGTTCCTGTTATAAATGTTGTTGATGCAGGAGCAATTGGAGGCGAACAGGCTGTATGCGAAAATTCGACTCCGGCAGCCTTTACCAATACCACAAGCGGTACTGCCGGCGGCGCTCTGACTTACCAATGGCAGAGCAGTCCAAATAACAGTGACTGGACAGATATCCCCGGCGCTACATCGGCAGTTTATGCATCAGGACCACTTTCTGTAAATACATATTTCAGAAGAGTTGCTATTTCTACTATGGGATCAAGTGTTTGTACTGATCCTTCGGCTTCAGTCCTGGTGACAGTCATTATCTTCAATCCCGGATCAATCGGGTCAAATATTTCCATATGTGAAGGAACTGCACCTTCAGCTGCATTTACAAGTGTGCCTCCGTCAGGGACTGGTTCTTTCACTTACAGATGGATGTCTTCTACAGATGGTGTGAATTATTCTCCAACAGGAATAACTTCCGAGACATTCACTCCGGGGATACTGAACGTTGATACATGGTTCAAGCGTGAAGTAACATCAACATACCTTACAAGGGCATGTATTGAGGAGACCAATTTTGTCAAGGTAACGGTCATCAATTTCTCTCCGGGCTCAATCGGTTCGGATCAAACAATTTGCTCCGGTACAGCTCCCGCTACTTTCACAAGCGTGGCTGCAACCGGTGATGGTTCGTTCACCTACAGCTGGGAAAGCAGTCCGAATGGTACCTCATCATGGACAGCACTTGGCGTCAGCACAGCAACATATTCATCAGGTTCGCTTACAGCCGATACATATTTCAGACGAGCTGTGACTGCATCACACGGCGGGACATCATGTACATTGTACACAAATACAATACATGTTACGGTTAATGATTTTGATCCGGGAACAATCGGACCTGCACAAACTATCTGTGAAGGAACAGCTCCTGCTGAACTGACAAGTTCCACAGCTGTATCAGGGAAACCGGGAACTTTATATGCATACCAGTGGCAGAGCAGTACTGACGGTACCAACTTTTCAAGTATAAGCGGAGCAACAAATGAAAGTTATACAAGCGGACCACTTCTTGTTGATACACATTTCAGGCGTCAGGTCACTGCCACTCTTAACGGAAGAGCATGTATTGAAGTAACACCCGCCATACTCATCCAGGTAAATAACCTGACTCCCGGTTCAATAGACGGGACACAGACCGTATGTGAAGGTGAAATACCTGCTGCTTTTTCTGAATCTGCTGCGGCAATAACCGATGGCGATATAATTTACCAGTGGCAGGAGAGCATTAACGGTACAGACGGATGGACTAATGTAGCTTCAGGCGGAAATGCTGCAACTTATGCACCACCTGCTGCTCTCGCTGACGATATGTGGTTCAGGCGTGTAGTTATTTCTAAAATTGGTCTGGTTGAATGTCAGAAGGAATCAAATATCATAAAAGTTACTGTAAATAATTTCAATCCGGGTTCAATAGCTGACAACCAGTCAATATGTGAGAACAGTGCAGCCGCACCGCTCACAAGTGTTTCACCAACAGGAGACGGCACTTTCACTTACATCTGGAAGAGAAGTACAGACGGGACTAATTTTAGCCCTTTCGGTGCATCCGGCGAGACATATAATCCCGGAATACTCTCCCAGGATACATGGTACAGAAGGATCGTGAGATCGACTGTAAACGGAAAGACTTGCGTTGATTCAACCGATGTAGTCAAAATTACAGTTATTAATTTCAGTCCGGGTACAATAACCGGAGATCAGATAATATGTGAAGGTGCTATGCCGGATCCATTTGGAAGTACTTTACCAACAGGAGACGGCCCATTCACTTATGAGTGGAAGATGAGTACAGACGGAATAGTCTATACGCCAATTCCTTCATCAAATGTCGAAGTTTATTCACCTTCAGCCGGACTAACTGTTGATACCTGGTACAAACGTGCTGTTACTTCTTCTGATGGCATTGCATCATGTACTCTTGAAACCAATCCGATAAAGGTTACAGTTATTAACTTTAATCCGGGTTCAATTGCATCCGATCAGACTATATGTGAAGGTACCGCACCTGCAACTTTCACGAGTGTTGCTGCAAGCGGTGACGGTTCAAAGAGTTACCAGTGGCAGTTAAGCACAGACAGCATTAATTTTTCTAATGTTCCTTCGGGAGGATTGAGTGCAACCTATACATCTGATCCGCTTACACAGAAGACCTGGTTCAGAAGGATATCTTATGCCACAATAGACACGAAAACCTGTTCGAAGATTACTGATACAATACGTGTTAAGGTTATAAGCTTTGATCCGGGGGAAATAGAAGACAACCAGACTATTTGCGAGGGAGAAGTACCTGGTCTTATAACAGAAAAAACTGCAGCTTCAGGTAACGGAACATTCACTTACCTGTGGCAAAGCAGTCTTGATAATAGTGACTGGAACAATATAACCGGAGCAACCAGTACAACTTACGCACCCGGAGCACTTACCCAGGATACATATTTCAGAAGGCAGGTAACTGCAACTCTTGACGGAAGAACATGTATTGAATGGACACCTTCCGTTATTGTGCGGGTTAACAACCTTACACCGGGATCGATAGCCGGTACACAGACAATTTGTGAAGGAGACATACCTGCACAGTTAACCGGGACAGCAGCAGGAACATCTGATTTCGGTCATACTTATCAATGGCAGGAGAGTTCCGATGGCATAAGCGGCTGGATCAATGTTTCATCCGGAGGCACCAATCCTGATTACACCCCACCGGCTCTTAATGCCGATACATGGTATAAACGTCTTGTTATATCCACTGTCGGAATGAAGACCTGCACCGTAGAATCAAATATTGTCAGGGTTACTGTAAATAACTTCAATCCGGGTTCTATTGAAGAAGACCAGACAATATGTGAGAATACTCCTGCTGCATTGCTCACAAGCATAACTCCAACCGGCGATGGAGCTTTCACTTACCGGTGGTTCAGAAGTCCCAGTTCCGATCCGGCTGACTTCACTCTTATAGACGGGGCATTGAGTGAAACCTATAATCCCGGCATACTCACACAGGATACATGGTACTACAGGGAAGTGCGATCGATGCTTAACGGTAAGGCTTGTACTGAAAATACAGATCCAATTAAAATTACAGTTAATAACCTTACTCCCGGATCGATATCTGATAATCAGATCATATGTGAAGGAGGCGATCCGGATCCATTTACAAGTGGAGGCACCCTGACATATGATGGAGATGTAAGCTACATGTGGCAGAGCAGTACGGACGGGATAAACTTTACAAATATTGGCAGCACTGACGAGACTTATGATCCTCCAGTTTTGTATCAGGATACCTGGTACAGACGGGCCGTTACTTCAACAATAGGTTTGAATGCATGTACCGAATACACGAATTTTGTCAGAGTAACTGTCATCAATTTTGCCCCCGGTTCCATAGGAAGCAGTCAGACAATTTGTGAAGGAGCCACACCTGCACCTTTCACAAGTATAGCAGCCAGCGGCGACGGGACAAAGAGCTACCAGTGGCAGTTCAGTACTGACAGTATAAGCTACAGCAATGTCCCTGCCGGCGGATTAACAGCAAGCTATTCGTCAGGACCGCTTACAGAGGACACATGGTTCAGAAGGCTGTCAACAGCAACTGAAGGTTCTGTTTCGTGTATGGAAATAACCGATACCATTAAGATCACGGTTATTAATTTCAATCCGGGAAATATTTCCGGACCACAAACAATTTGTGAGAATGATACGCCTGCCGCATTCACTTCAACAGATGCAACAGGTGATGGTGTAATAACCTACCAGTGGCAGGCAAGTCTTGATGGGACTAACTTCACAAATATTACCGGGGCAACGCTGAATGTATATGCTCACGGTTCGATGACAACCGATACATGGTTCAGGCGTCAGGCTACGGCCACTCTTAATGGTTCACAATGTATTGAAAATACAACGCCTGTCCTGATCACTGTCAATAATATGACACCCGGATCAATATCAGGCACACAGACAATATGTGAAGGTGTAACACCTGCGGCATTCACGTCAGTACCTGCAACGGGTGACGGGGATATTACTTATCAGTGGATGCAGAGTTCGGATAACGGTGCAAACTGGGTTAATGTACCTTCGGGAGGAGATGTTGAAATATATGTTGCTCCTGATCTGGATGCCGATATGTGGTATAAACGAGTTGCAACATCCACAGAAAACGGTATTCCGTGTCCTGAAGAGTCGAATGTCATAATGGTGACTGTCAATAACTTCAATCCGGGTAATATTGCCGCTGAGCAGACTATATGTGAAAATACAGCTCCGGCTCCGTTTACAAGCATTACACCAACCGGTGACGGAGTATTTACTTACAGATGGTTCAGAAGTAACGATGATATAACATACGCTCCCATTCCGACCGCGATCAGTGAGACATACAGTCCGGGAATACTTGCCCAGGATACATGGTATTTCAGGGAAGTGACATCGACTATAGGTACCAATAAATGTATTACCAGAACAGATACTATAAAGATCACTGTTAATAATTTTGATCCCGGAAATATAACCGGTTCACAGACAATATGTGAAGATAGTGCACCAACTGAATTCACCGAGACCGCACCTGCGGTAAGCAACGATGGGTCAACCATAACATACCAGTGGCAGGATAGTCCGGATGGGATCTTCTTTACAAACATTATTCCGGCAACCGGCGCGACATACACATCGCCTGCACTTTCAGCAGATACATGGTTCAGAAGAGCAGTTAAATCAACACTGGGATCCAATGAATGTACAGAATATTCGGATATAATTAAGGTAACTGTCATCAATTTTGCTCCCGGATCTATCGGATCAGATCAGACGATCTGTGAAGGAACTGCACCTGCTCCGTTTACAAGCGTTGCAGCCAGCGGTGACGGAACGAAAAGTTACCAGTGGCAGTTCAGTACCGATAGCATTAATTATAATAATGTTCCTGCGGGAGGATTGAATGCAACATATTCTGCGGGTCCGCTTATGCAGGATACCTGGTTCAGGAGACTGTCCAGCGCTACAGATAATTCGGTGAAATGTACTGAAATAACAGATACAATCAGGATAACTGTTATAAACTTCAATCCCGGTACTATAAGTGCAAATCAGACTATATGTGAGGGTGAAACGCCTGCCGGGATTACAAGTCCTGCAGCATCAGGTGATGGTACCTTTGCTTATCAGTGGCAGAGCAGTACTGACGGAAGTGCATTCTCCGGCATAAGCGGAGCAACATCACCGGATTATGCTCCCGGAGCCCTGACAGTTGACACATGGTTCAGACGTCAGGTGACTGCAACTGTGAACGGTATGAGTTGTATGAAATTTACGCCTGTAGTTAAGATAACAGTAAATAACCTGCAGCCCGGATCAATTGGCGGAGCCCAGACAATCTGTGTTAACGGAACTCCTCTTGCTTTAACTTCGGTTACTGCAGCTACGGGAGATGGAACGATAACATATCAGTGGAGGGAGAGCGCCGATAACGGAACTACATGGAGTGATGTTCCTTCAGCTGGTAATGGACCTACTTATGCACCTCCGGCACTTGCGGCAGATATGCTTTACAAGCGTATTGCATTTTCGGATGAAGGCGTTAAGATATGTCCGGCTGAATCCAATACAATAAAGATCACTGTTGTAAACTTTATTCCGGGATCAATTGGTGATGATCAGACTATATGTGAAGGCACTGCGCCTAACGCTTTGACAAGTGTTTCGCCATCAGGTGACGGAAGCTTTACTTATAAATGGTTCCGGAGTACTGATGACAGTACATATGATCCGATTTTGGGCGCTGAGAGCGAGACATACAGTCCGGGCATACTTACCCAGGATACATGGTATTACAGGGAGGTGACTGCTTCGATAGGAGCAACATCATGTTCAGCCAATACAAATAAAGTACTTATAACAGTAAATAATTTTGTTCCGGGTTCATTAGATCCTGATCAGACCATTTGTGTAGGAGATGATCCGGCAATTATAAATGGAGTGCTGCCTTCCGGTGACGGATTGAGTTACACTTACAAGTGGTACGAAAGCTTAGACGGGACAGTCTTTACGGAAATAGCAACAGCTACTTCTGCAACTTATGATCCGCCAGCTTTATCGGTTGATACCTGGTACAAGCGTTCCGCAACATCCCACTTAAATGGCAATGCATGTACTGAAGAAACCTTACCTGTAAGGATATGGGTAATTAACTTTAATCCGGGTACAATAGGTGTCAATCAGACGATTTGTGAAAATACTGCACCTGTGCCGTTTACGGGAACAGCCCCGTCGGGTGACGGTTCCTTCACATACTCATGGGAATACAGTATTGATTCCCTGGACTGGGATCCTGTCCCCGGAATAAACACAGCAACCTATTCTGCACCTGCACTTACCGTTGATACATGGTACAGAAGGATAGTTACTTCCGAAGTCAACGGATTTACCTGCAATGATGCAACCCCGCCGGTCAGGGTGACAGTCAATAATTTTGATCCGGGTACAATAACTGCGGCCCAGTGGATCTGTGAGGGAGATACACCTGCTCCGTTTGCCAACGGTGATCCTGTCAGCGGAGACGGAATAATAACATATCAGTGGCAGAGCAGTCTTAATGGAAGCACCTGGTCAAATATTACCGGTGAAACGGATGATACATATTCTGCAGGCGCTCTTACAGCAGATACATGGTACAGGCGACTGGTTACTTCAACACTGAATGGTAATATCTGTACAGAAAACACAACACCAATTAAAGTAACAGTGAATAATGTTACAGCCGGAGCGATCGGTTCCGACCAGATAATATGTGCAGGAAGTGATCCGGCTCCTTTAACGAGTGTTACACCATTGTTCGATGGTAATGTTTCTTACGAGTGGCAGTCAAGCGCTGACGGGACAGCTTTCAGTCCTATCTCAGGAGCCACAGATGAAACTTATGATCCTCCTGCTCTTAATGCTGATACCTGGTATAAAAGGAAAGTTACATCAACACTTAACGGAGTTTTGTGCAACAGGGAATCAAATATCGTCAGAATTACTGTAAATAACTTCAACAAAGGATCAATAAGCGCGGATCAGACAATTTGTGAAGGATCAGCGCCGGCGCCTATATTAAGTGTAACACCTGCCGGCGACGGAGTATTCTCTTACAAATGGTTCCGCAGCGCTGATGGGATAAACTTCACTGATGAGATATTTGGAGCATTAAGTGAAACATATAATCCGGGTAACCTTATTGCTGATACATGGTACAGGAGAGAGGTTACTTCAACATTGGGAACCAATACCTGTACTGAAATTAATGATCCGGTCAAGATAACCGTAAATAATCTTGATCCGGGTATAGTTACGGGAGAAGAGGTAATATGTGATGGAATTGTTCCTTCAGTAATTACCGGTACTGCAGCTATCGGAGACGGCACAATCTCTTACCAGTGGAGAATGAGTAATGACGGAGTGAATTATACCGACATAACTACAGATGGTCAGGATAAAGATTATGCTCCGGTAGCTCTGGTTCAGGATAAATGGTTCCTGCGCCTGGCTACATCGGATTATTTCGGACAAAAATGTACCGAAATTTCCGGATCTTTCAGGGTAATAGTGAATAATGTCAATCCGGGTACAATAATCTCTGATCAGACAATTTGTAACGGATCAGATCCTGTGGCATTCATAAGCATTGTCCATGGCACAGGTGATGGTACTGTTACATACGAATGGCAAAGCAGCATTAATGGTACTAACTTTACTCCGATACCATCAACCAATGCTCCCAACTATGACTCTCCGGCACTTACTCAGGATACATGGTTCAGGAGAATAACAAGGTCCACAATCGATCTGAATATTTGTGAGAAAATATCGAATGTAGTTAAAGTCACTGTTAATGAAGTGCATGGTGGTGAAATAAAATCCGATCAGTCAATATGCTTCGGGGAAGCGCCGTTACCTTTTAAAAGTAAGAATGACGGAAGCGGCACAGGCACTGTCACATATCAGTGGCAGAGAAGCGCCGATGGTGTGATCTGGAACACAATTTCAGGTGAATCAGACTCAACCTACGCTCCCGGTGTACTTTATTCTGATACCTGGTACAAGAGGGTGCTTATAAGCATCCAGAATGGTGTTCTTTGCCAGGCAGAAAGCAATCCGGTTAAAATAACAGTCAATTTATTACCTGTTGCTTATCTTATGGGTGGAGCAACAATTTGTCCGGGAGACCCGGCAACACTCACAGTGACCATTACAGACGGACTGGCCCCATACCAGGTCGATATCGAAAACCATGGTGTAGAGACAATAAATGGTCCGGGCGGTGATATTACTGTATATCCGGCTGATACAACCGTTTACAGGATACTCAGCGTGATTGATGCCAATGGTTGTGAGGCAGTGAATATGATCGGAACAGCTACTGTAAATGTCAGGGATCTTCCCGCTATTGTTGATCAGCCGCTTGATAAGGTCATTTGTGAATATGGAGTGACGGCCTTTAATGTTGTTGCTTCAGGTTCTGATCTGGAATATCAGTGGTATATGGACAAAAAAGACGGTGACGGATTTGTAACGGTAACAGATGCCGGTATTTATTATGGGGCACAGACACCAAATCTTAACCTGTTCGGTGTAACCAGGGATATGAATGGATTTGAATTTTATGTCACGGCTACTACCTGTGCAACAACAGTAGAATCTGATACTGTCAGGCTCACAGTGAATACTGTTCCGGAGATAGTTGAACAGCCGAAAGACACAATAATCTGTTCAGGTGATAATGCCGCTTTCTCCATCCTGGCAACCGGAACAAATCTCACTTACAGATGGCAGGTTAAGCCACCTATCGGAAGTTTTGCCGATGTAGTCAATGGAGGTATTTTCCTGGGGGCAACAGACAGCATTCTTTATCTGACAAATGTTCCTTTAAGTTATAACAACTACCTATTCAGGGTTATTGTTGACGGAGATTGCGGATCAGCCCTATATTCGAATATTGTTGCACTTAGGGTGAACGGACCTCCGGTACCGGTATTGCATCCCCAGAATAAAGCTGTCTGTGATGGTGGCGGTCCGGTATTCTTCGTGGGTAACGGAGCAGGACTGATCGATTCACTGAGATGGCAGGTAAGTATTGATGGAGGTGTTAACTGGGATGATATTTATGACGATGCAAATTACGGAGGTACGACAAGCCAGCAGTTAACGATCATAGATGTGCCTTATGCATTCCACAATTATCAGTACAGGCTTGCGCTGAAGGCATTCTGTGAAACCACCCATACAAACGCGGCTGTACTTACAGTCAATAAATTGCCGGTTGTTACATTTGCACAGGATCCCATACCTGCCTGCGGTGGTGTTTCCCTGGTGATTACACCAACCATCTCAGATGGAACACTTCCCTGGAAATCACATAGCTGGTCAGGAGATATAGGTCCGCTGAACAATTATTTCAGTCCGGCCCCGACATTCAATACACTTATTGCAGATACATATAACCTCACTTACAGGGTAGTGGATGATAATATGTGTGCGGGTGAAGGAACCGTTTCAGTGGTTGTTGATGCTCCTGATGCAACATTCACACAGGATATATCGATGGAATGTACACCGGCTACTGTGAAATTCAGCAAGGATATGACCGGCCTGAAGAGCTGGGAGTGGGACTTCGGAGATGGTACACCGGTCAATACAACCGATGCAAGTCCGGAGCATGTATTTACAAATACAACTTCCACAGCCATTGTATACCGGACAATTAAGCTGACGGTTGAGTCGATGACAGGATGTAAAGACACCAAAACATCGATGATGACGATCTATCCGGCAATCATTGCTAACTTAACCGCAAGTGATGACAGTGTATGCCATGGAAGTCAGCTTACATTCACTGCAGATCCGGGCGCCAATATCTATAAATGGGATTATGGTGACGGGACACCAGTAGTGCCGGGAATAAATACTTCAACCCATATGTTCAGCAATCCAGGAGGAGTACCTGTAATCAGGACAATTGAAGTAGTAACAACATCACTGTACGGATGTTCCGACAGCACCACGATAGATATAGTCGTGATGCCGATGCCTCAGGCACAGTTCTCGGCAACACCGAACAATCAGACCTTTGATGCTGCAGGTAATATTGTCAGTTTCACAGATGAAACCACACCTTTAAGCAACTGGACATATAACTGGGATTTTGACGATGGTAACTCTTCGGTTGATCCAAATCCTCAGCATACATTTACAGGAATAGGAACCTATGATGTAGTGCTTACTGTCACGAACGGTAAATGTTCAAGTCAGATAAGTCATCCGATCATAATACTGCCAATACCGCCAGTTGCTAACTTTGATTCTATACCTTCGGGTTGTGCTACCTGGACTATAACTACGCATAATACATCACTTAACACTGAAGTTCCTGGTACCACATACAGGTGGGATTTCGGCGATGGTAATTATTCTACAGAGAAGGCACCGGTGTATACTTACTTCACCCCCGGGGAATATCGTGTTGAACTTACGGTAACAGGTCCGGGAGGAGTATCGATGCATCCACAGGTTGTTAGAGTTTATCCTTCACCCAAAGCATACTTCGAGGTAAGTCCGACCCTCGTATTTGCGAATGATGAAAGGGTAAGATGTTTCAACCTTACGGAGGGTGGTGATTATTTCGTATGGGAGTTTGGTGATGGTGATACTTCGAGGATGCGGGAGCCTTACCATAAATATATGGAAGAAGGAGTTTATGATATAACTCTGTGGGCATACAGCAATAACGGGTGTAGTGATATGTTCATACTGTCACCCGGAGTAACCGTTCAGCCTGCAGGAGATGTCAGATTCTCGACAGTCTTCACACCAAACAAGACAGGTCCGATAGAACGTTCGGATCTGCCTACGGGAGGTACTGAGATGGATCAGTTCTTCTTCCCGCCGATAAGGGATAAGGTGATCAGGTATAAGCTTCAGATCTTCAACAGGCTTGGAGTGCTGATCTTCGAAAGTCATAATATTAATATCCCGTGGAACGGATATTACAAGGGTCAGCTTTGTCCGCAGGGAGTTTATGTATGGTATGTTGAAGGCAAGTATGCGAATGGTGAGCCGTTCAAGAAGGTGGGGGATATAACGTTATTACACTAATCTCTTCTGTCCCCCCTTGAGGGGGGCAGGGGGGTGTAAAATGCATGAAATCAACTCATTAGTCCCCCTCTGCTTGGGAAACGCATGAACTCACCCCCTTTGTCCCTCCCGCTGCGCGGGACAAGCTCTCTCTTCCCGTAGTGCGGGACTGCCTCACTTCATTCGGCAGGCTTCGCAAAGAGGGGGAGTGGCTGAAGTAGATTAATTCAGGTTAAACAGAAAAGCCCGTTGGGAGACGGGCTTTCTGGTTAATTGTGACAGGCTTTTTGCCTGTATCTGCTTGTGCTGCGTTTTCTTAAACAGTTATGGGATTTATTTGTATCTGTCCACCAATTGCTCTTAATACTTTCATAATTGTCTCAAATTGAGGTTTAGCTCCCTCAGATAAAGCTTTGTATAAACTTGGTCTGCTTAATCCGGTTTCCTGAGCAATTTTTGTCATTCCAATTGATTTTGCTATATGTCCGATTGCTGTAATAACATCTGAATCATTTCCTTCTGCTAATACAGCATTTAAATATTCTGCAATCATTTCGTTACTATCCAGGTAATCTGCTATATCAAATTTTGAAGTTTCCATATCTCAATTTTTAATTCTTTTTAAAATGTCTTTTGCCTTTTTAATGTCTTTCTGCTGAGTTGATTTGTCTCCTCCAATGAGTAAAATTATAATTTTACCGTCTGATTCTTTAAAATAAACTCTGTATCCTTTAGCATAATCTATTTTTAATTCACGAATTCCATTACCAACATGGTTACAATCTCCAAAATGTTCAGCATTCTCAATCCTTTGAATTCTAAACAGAATTTTAGCTTTGGCTCTCAGATCTTTTAACCTTCTTAACCATTTGTCAAATTCAATTGTTTTCTCAATACTGTACATTTATTTGTGTATTCACATGGATACAAATTTATAAAATCTTTTTAATCCTTAAGGGCTTTGATTTGCATTTTTAGGTCTTTTTTTAATAAACTACAATGGGAGTTTGTTTAAACGACTTTTCGATTAACAATTTCCCCGGTTCATTCCATAAAAAAAGCCTTCTTTGTTTATATTGCTGCACTAAATTGGCGCACAGGCATAAGGGCTCAGTACTCAGGGCACAGAGCGCAGAACTCAGAGGAGAACATGAACTCACCCCCTTGATCCCCCTCTCTTACCGTATTGCGGGACTGCCTCACTTCGTTCGGCAGGCTTCGCAAAGAGGGGGAAAATTCATGAACTCACCCCCTTAATCCCCCTCTCTGCTTCGCAAAGAGGGGGAGTGGCTGAAGTAGATTAATTCAGGTTAAACAGAAAAGCCCGTTGGGATACGGGCTTTTTTTATAGTCTGTTAATGGTAGAGATCCAAAGTCCTTTATCCGCTAATAATTTTGCAGCCTGAAAAGTCTCCTTTGCAAGATTAATTCTATAACGGATGTAATCCTCTTTCAGAGGTTTGTTCATAGAACTACTCCTTCTCTTTTTATGTTTCTGTAAAGTGGAGTTATTTTATGTCTGGTTTTCCAATCTTTATTATTATAGACAAACATTGAAATAATTTCTCCTGTCTCTAACTCCAGATCAAATAATTTGTCTCTGAATAAGTCCTCCATTTCTCTAATGTCCAGACTATCAATAAGTATTAACAGATCCCAATCAGAGTCCTTTCGTGCATCTCCTCTGGCTCTTGAACCAAATAGTATGACTTTTGCTTTTGGATCAATGCTTTTTATTTCAGTACGAATACGAGTTGCCATATGTGTATCATTCACTTTCATAATGCAAATTTACAAAAAAAGTCATTGTTGTCCGATGAAAGACAGATCACTTACTGCTTTGTCCGGAGAGGGATTCTTTTTTGTGTTCCGGTGCAGTATATAATATATAGGTATAGCCTATCGATTCCGGATTATGTTACAGGGATGCATGAAAGTATTACGCGAGGGAGCCATGGATAAACACCACGTAATTCGCGACAGATTTCTCGCTTCGCTGCTAATGACAACATTTTGTAACAAACTGGTTTATAATACGATGAGATTCCTCACTTCGTTCGGAATGACAGAGTCAAATTTTATGGATTGGGGAGGGAAGCCGGGGCGTTTTGAATAAATTCAGATTCATTGAGAAAAGTTAAGGCAAAACGCCCCGGCTTCCCTCCCCTCCTTCTGTACAAATACCTGTCATTAGCAGTGGAAAGAAGTGAAGTGAAGAATCCTTACCGACAGGCAGGAATTAAATCCATTCCAGTCGCGACCTGTCACAATTAACGTCACAAACAATCAATCCGGTTTTTTACGTTAAGACGCAGAATGATAGCGAGTTAAAAAATCATGCATTGAATGAGAATTTTTTCTTAAAATTCTTTCTTACATTGAATTTCTTTATTTATTTTTGATAAGCTGCG
>CAYQZL010000106.1:0-15469 GCA_964421975.1 uncultured Rikenellaceae bacterium | reverse complement strand
TTATGCCTAATGCAATAATTTTCAGATCATCGTCTCTGTCACGTAAAAATTTCAATACCTCTGAGACCGGAGGTACCTGATCGCCCGACAGGACCATTCTTGCCCTAAGTCTTTCATCATACTGCCTGATACCGGAGCACAGAAGCTCCAGTTCCTGGATTATTGATGAAGCCCGGATTCTGAAATCCCTAGGGATCGCTGATTCTGATCTGATTCGTTTCAGTGCAGGTAAAAGGCTTATATCTCTTTTTATTTCGGCATAATCAATGATTTTATCGATATACCAGTGATTATGATCTTTATCAAGAGCAGAAATATCACCGGTTATGAGATCGAGGTAATCATTTTCAAAATCCATCCAGGCTGAGATCCTGTTTTGCCAGGATGTATTTTCCTGAGGATTTTCAACAGAGATATCAGGAATGCTTTCTGCTTCTGCTTCACCATGAATGATCTTTCTGTATTCCGAATAGAGACGTATGCCTGAAAAAAGCCATAAAAAGCTGATTGGCACAAGCAGAAGCTGAAAGTAAATAAGGCTGACTGATCCCAGTAATCCTATTGCTGTAAGTATCAGACCTGAAAAGAATCTTCCGGTTTCATTGATAGTTCCGTTTATTGTAAGGAATGCAAAAGTCCTTTTATTCTTATCGAGTATCTGCATTATTATTCCGTGCGAAGGGGATTCCACTGATCCCCTGAAGGCTCCCGAAAACAGCCCGCTGAGGGCAATAAGAACAAAGAATGTGGAAATTCCTGAGACTTCAGGATCCATACCGGAAATGAATCCGGTAAATACCACGGCAACAGTAAGCCCGGCGATTATCAGTGCAGGAACCGCAATGGTTACCCGGAGCCTGAAATTCCTGATAAGATAAGGGTAAACAAACAAAGCGACAAGTAGTGCAAAGATCATCATACTGGCTGAGAACAGACCAAGGAAATGTGCCAGATCTTTCTCAGACGGATAATGAACCCTGGCAACAGCCATGAATGCATACCGTATGAAGAAAGCAGTGATCAGTGAGAGAATTGTAAAAAAGGTTATCCGTCTGAATAAAACATTCCCGGCCAGGAGGCTTACAAATGATTGATCCGTATTTGTATCATCTTTGATATCAATAACCAGACCTCCCGGGATAAATTTTCTTAATACAAAATGCCTGATCAGGAGGGAAAGCAGAACAGATACAAAACCTAAGAGCAAAAAATGTCTGACATCCAGCTCTGTACGGGACAGTATAGTAATCAAAAAGCCACCGGTCATGATACCGGTCAATATCCCGACACGGGTATTGAAAAGAGGGAATTTAAGGTTTTTCTCACGTCTGAAAAGTTCATCCGTGCCGATAATTCCATTCACTGCCAATACATTCAGTGGCCACATAACAGTAAAGACCAGAAAAATGACCCAGGCTGAAGGAACCATTATAAGCAGAATCCATAACAAGAGAACTGTAACAGTAACTAAAAGCAGGCTTGCTGTGAACAGGTGGTCGGATCTTATTTTCTTCCCGAGTTCTGAATTAGTATATGTAATTATAAATCCGGCCATACCTGATAAAATATATGCCAGGGCCATGACTTTCTCATCGAAACGTGACAGGAACAGTGCATGTGCTGAAACATCAAATAATCCGCAGAAGATGCCTGTAAATAAAGCAATGACCGGTAGCAGAAATACTTCCGTATTTTTTCCAGCACCGGCAATGCTGAATCTGGGCAAGCTTGCTCTCATGCTATTTACCGGTTTTTAGAATTTCACCAAATTAACAAATATTATGTACTATCCGTACACTCCGGATGTTTTTTAACAGACAATACCCTAAAAGAAATAAACTTTCCCTGAAACAAAGATCACCTGTTAACTGCTGAGCCAATCATTGATTTCAACAGTTCTATATTCAGACTCAAACCATCAACTATTATATCAGCTTTTTTATACCATTGTTCGCGGTGTGACAGTTTCTCCTCTATAAAGACAGGAAGTTTGTCGTCCGGGATATTCTTCAGGAGCGGTCTTTCTCCCGATGAATTAAGAAGACGCCTGGCAAGCTGGTCCGGGGTCATTTTCAAATAAATTGTCACTCCTGTCCGCAGCATATATTCCATATTACTGCCATGGCATGGAGTGCCTCCTCCTGTAGATACAATGGTATTCTCAGCATTTGTAAGATCTTTCAGTACTTCCGATTCAATTTTCCTGAATTGTTCTTCACCCTCTTCAGAAAAGATACGTGGAATTGTTTTCCGGGCAAATTCTTCAATTTTGCGGTCGAGATCTATGAATGCCCATCCCAGGGAAGCTGCCAGTTTTCTTCCGGCTGTCGATTTACCGCTACCCATAAACCCGATAATATATACTATCTTTTTCCCGGTCATTACAATTCAAGTTTCATCTGGGCAGGATCATTATGAAGGTTGGGCGGGGGTGAAGTCTTTTCATCTTCATCCTCATCTTCCATAATATCCGGACTAATTTCTTTTTTTACAACAGGTTCAATTTCAAGCACATTATCGACCATATAATTTGTTAGTCTGCGACCTTTAGCCTTATAGCTCTTCACACCTATAAATTCCGCAACTTCAATTATCTCATTATCACGATTTTTATGTTTCCCCCCGAATCGGATCTCAAATCTCGGATATTCCACTTCGGTAATGCTTATCAGCCTCGATTCGGGATGTTCACTGATAAAGACCTGAGGTTTTTCCGATTCCTCTATCATGAACCGTTTCACATAATGAAATTTCTGTTCGGCATCATAATAGACTGCAGAATAGACTTTACCGGGATTGTATTTTTCAATGATAAGAATATTATCCTCAAAATGATTGGACAGGTCGAATCCTGTATGTCTGAAGTAGCCGTTCTTGGTTATCACCAGGATCCTGTCATCACCGGCAAATTCGCCGAGGTACATTCCCCTGCCGTCCACATTGAGCCTGAAAACTGCATCATCGAACCATATTTTTCTACCTCCGAGTGTAGATAATCCTTTTTCCTTAAGTGCTATTTTGTGAACAGCATTTTTCGTAAGGATATTGCCCATCGATGATTTGCCTTTTATAGCAAGTTGCCCGAAATCAAATTCAAAAACAAGTTTTTTAAGACGGGCTTTGGGTTTATGATATACTTTTATCACTTCGGCTTCTCCGTTCGGATTGGCGCTGAAATACATGATCCTTGAACCAGGAGTACCTCTGGTCAGATTATATTCCTTATCACGCGTAAGTCCGGTTATGGCACATCGCTTTGCAAGAAGCGGGCCATCCTTCCCGTCCAGGTATACTATATTATATATAGTCCTTTCATCATTTTTGAGGAATACATGTGCATACAGAATATCATTTCCAACAAATACCTTATCGGCTACCCTTGTAATAAGATAGCCTCCATCTCGTCTTACAACAATTATATCGTCTATATCTGAGCATTCACATACAAATTCATCCTTTTTCAGGCCGGTACCGACAAAACCTTCTTTATAATTAATATATAATCGTGCATTGCTTGCGACTACTTTAGCGGCCTGTATGGTATCAAAATTCCTTATTTCAGTCTTTCTTTCCTTTCCCTTCCCGAATTTCTTCCTTATCTGTTTGAAATAATTGATTGTATAGGGAATTATATTGTTCAGATGGTTTTTTACTTCTTCGAGTTCCGATTCAAGTCCCCTGATATGTTCATCAGCCTTTTTGACATCATATTTTGATATTCTTTTTATCTTTATTTCAGTCAGCTGTATGATATCCTCTTTTGTTATTTCTCTCAGAAGCTTTTTCCTGAATGGTTTCAGTCCGTCTTCAATGGTTTTCAGAACACTTTCCCATGTTTCACAATCCTCAATATCCCTGTAAATTCTTTCTTCAATGAATATTTTCTCGAGTGATGACATATGCCATTCCTCCAGAAGTTCATTTTTCCTAATTTCCAGTTCGGATTTAAGCAATTGTACGGTCCTGTCGACAGAGTTTTTCAGAATTTCGCTGACCCCCATGAATGAGGGTTTGCTTCCTGAGATGACACAGGTATTGGGGGATATGGAATATTCACAATCCGTCAGGGCATAAAGTGCATCGATGGTTTTATCGGGAGAGACACCCGGCATAAGATGTATCTGAATTTCAACATTAGCCGAAGTATTGTCATCGATTTTCCTTATTTTGATTTTCCCCTTATCATTTGCTTTTATTATTGATTCAATAAGGGTTGTTGTTGTTTTACCATATGGTATTTCAGTAATAACGAGGCTTTTTTTATCGATTTTTTCGATCCTGGCCCTTACTTTAACCACACCACCTCTCTGTCCGTCATTATATTTTGAAACATCTATGAATCCTCCGGTCGGAAAGTCAGGATAAATTTCAAATTCCTTTCCCTGAAGGTAATTTATGCTTGCATCGATCAGTTCCAGGAAGTTATGCGGGAGGATCTTTGAAGCCAGTCCGACTGCTATACCCTCTACGCCCATTGCCAGAAGGAGGGGGAATTTTACCGGAAGTGTAACAGGTTCTTTGTTACGGCCGTCATAAGATTGTTTCCATTCGGTGGTTTTAGGATTAAAAACCACATCGAGTGCGAACTTTGAAAGTCTTGCTTCAATATATCTTGGAGCAGCTGCACCATCGCCTGTGAGTATATTTCCCCAGTTACCCTGTGTATCGACAAGCAGGTCTTTTTGTCCGAGCTGAACAAGTGCATCGCCTATCGAAGCGTCACCGTGAGGGTGGAACTGCATGGTATGACCAATGATATTTGCGACTTTATTGAAGCGTCCGTCATCCATACGCTTCATTGAATGGAGTATCCTGCGCTGTACCGGTTTCAATCCGTCGTAAAGGTCCGGCACTGCCCTTTCAAGAATCACATAAGAAGCATAATCGAGAAACCAGTCCTGGTACATCCCCGACAATGCCGTCACAGAATGCAGTGCTGCGGGGCCATGTTCCGTTTCTTCTCCGCCTTCCGGATAATCGCTGTCAAGTTCAAACTCTTCCATAGATCACAACTTACCCATCCTTATTTTCAACTTTTATTCAGCTTCAACCAGATCTTCTTCAAATCTCAGGTTCTCAATTATAAAATCCTGGCGTTCAGGAGTATTTTTGCCCATATAGAATTCGAGGTATCCGTTTACCGCATCCGTTCTTTTCATTCTGACCGGTTCGAGGCGGATTTCCTTTCCTATGAAATGCCTGAATTCGTCGGGAGATATTTCGCCCAGACCCTTGAACCTCGTTATTTCAGGATTAGGACCAAGAGCGGCAACAGCTTTTGATCTCTCTTCAGGAGAATAACAGTATCTGGTCTCTTTTTTATTCCTTACCCTGAAAAGAGGTGTCTGGAGAATATAAACATGACCTCTCCTTACCAGATCGGGAAAGAACTGCAGGAAGAATGTAAGAAGAAGAAGTCTTATATGCATTCCGTCAACATCTGCATCTGTTGCAATTACCACATTATTATAACGAAGGTTTTCAATACCGTCTTCAATATTCAGAGCTGCCTGAAGAAGGTTGAATTCTTCGTTCTCATATACTATCTTTTTTGTGAGCCCGTATGAATTGAGCGGTTTGCCCCTGAGACTGAAGACAGCCTGTGTCTCCACATCCCTTGACTTGGTTATGGAACCGCTTGCAGAATCACCCTCGGTTATGAAAATTGTTGATTCGAGCTTCCGGGGATCACCGGAATTGAAATGTATCCTGCAATCTCGCAGCTTCTTATTATGAAGGCTGACTTTCTTTGCCCTGTCCCGTGCCAGTTTCTGTATCGAGGAGATCGCTTTACGTTCCTTTTCGGAATCCTGTATCTTTTTCAGCAGTATCCTGGCAGATTCGGGATTCTTATGCAAATAATCATCAAGCTGTTTCTTGACGAACTCACTTATAAAATTCCTTATAGAAGGACCCTGCGGGCCCATATCTTTTGATCCAAGCTTCGTTTTTGTCTGAGATTCAAAGATCGGTTCCTCGACTTTAATACTTATCGCAGCAATAATTGATGATTTTATATCAGCCGGATCATAGTCTTTCTTATAAAATTCCCTGATTGTCTTTACAAGAGCTTCGCGGAAAGCAATCAGGTGAGTACCTCCCTGTGTGGTGTTCTGTCCGTTGACGAAACTTAGATATTCCTCGCCATAATGCAATCCGTGAGTAAATGCAAGCTCGATATCTTCACCTTTAAGATGGATAAGAGGATAGAGGCCTTCTTTGCTCATGTTTTCATTGAGCATATCAGCCAGACCGTTCCTTGAGAAGAATTTGTTATCGTTGAAATTTATTACCAGACCTGTATTGAGGTATACATAGTTCTTCAGCATTGTTTCAACATATTCCGACACATAGAAATAGTTGCCGAACATGTTTTCATCAGGCTGAAATATGACTTCTACACCATTTTCCTCATCCGTTTTCCGCTGGGGATGATCTTTGACGATCAGTCCATGTTCAAATTCGGTCATTTTAAGTTCACCGTCGCGTATAGATCTGATAATGAACTTAGAAGAAAGTGCATTGACAGCTTTTACACCGACACCGTTAAGGCCGACAGATTTTTTAAATGCCTTTGAGTCATATTTTGCACCGGTATTCATACGTGCCACTGCATCATTCACCTTTCCGAGAGGAATACCCCTTCCGTAATCACGGATCCTTACCTCTCTGCCATTAATTGAAATATCGATTTTCTTCCCGAATCCCATCATGAACTCATCAATGGCATTATCCATCACTTCTTTAATCAGAACATATATGCCATCATCCTGGGACGATCCATCCCCGAGCTTCCCTATGTACATACCGGGTCTTAACCTGATATGTTCACGCCACTCAAGAGTTTTAATATGCTCTTCTGAATATCCGACAACAGTCATTTTCCGGAAATTTTCGGCAAATATAGTCAATTACCGGAGCCGCCTGCCGGTAATTTTTCAACAACCAGAGTGCAAAAATAATTTCACAAAAGAGACAAAATGACAGTGCTTTAAATATTTATCTGATTGAATGAAAATTGTATTGCCGTGAAGAATGTTGATAAATGGATCCTTTTCAGATGATCCCCATCTGCTTCAGGAGTGGGGCTGCATTCATCCAACCGGGAGAGATAACATGGTCTCAGAACATTATCGCAGTCATTCTGAACACGGATTTCTTCTGATTAAAATCACTGCCCTTCAGATCGAAGTCCCAGATCCATTCGTCCTTTAACTTTCCATCAGGAAGAGTGGTTTTCAGAGTTGGTCTTTCCGTCTTATTCCCTTTTTTGTCAGTCAGAAGTTCGGCGGTATCAGATATCAGAATCGAATTATGTCTTCCAAGAAATTCAATATGCTTTTCCTGTACTTTTATGCTGAACTGCTCAAGAGATTCTTCTGAGAGAGATGTCTTCCTTTGGAGAAGCTTTACAGGAAGAATCTCAAGCTGAGTAAGTAAATTCAGTGATATGACCAGTCCGGGATCGGGCAAATCAAAACCGGGAATACATATTTCACTGACAGATCTTACACGTTGAGAGAAGATGCTTCCTGAAGTTTTTTCCCATACTTCTTCTATCAGTCCGCCGGTAAGGTCCGATTCAAGAAGTTCAATATTGCTTATACCTGCAGTCTGGCTTATCACTTCGGGCGGATGTACAATATCGGCAAGGACTAATTTATCTGCCCTTTCGGCAATCTCCGCAACAGGAAATTCCAGCAGCCATCCGCTTCCGAGAACTGTTATTTTTGACGGTCTGAGAATATCAACTGCTCTGATAATAAAATCGCGGCATTTCCGGTTATGGGTGTTCCATCCGCCTTCCTGGTTCAGATGTCGTACTATCAATCCCGCCTGGTAATTGTAATACCCCATTTTGTGCAATATTCTGCGGTATGAAGCAGTGTGGGCCATTATTCAGTTTTATCTTTTCTGATTTCGGCGAGAGCCTCAGCCATCCGTGATCTGAATTTCAGGGCCAGCTCGTCGCAGTCATCCGTACCGAATGATTCCGGAGGTACGGGATCGAACACCCTGA
The DNA here is from genome assembly GCA_964421975.1 of uncultured Rikenellaceae bacterium. Classification (GTDB taxonomy): domain Bacteria; phylum Bacteroidota; class Bacteroidia; order Bacteroidales; family VadinHA17; genus LD21. The sequence continues at coordinate 7,449 of CAYQZL010000106.1, read as the reverse complement.
TCGTTATCCTGTGAAATCCTCCGAAGATCAATCCATGTTTCGGCAAAATACCGCCTGTTCCGTCAATCAGAACAGGAAGAACAGGCACTCCGGCTGAAACAGCAAGCTGAAATGCTCCTCTTTTAAAGAAACCTATCTCCCGGTCAACTGAACGGGTACCCTCCGGAAATATCATTAATGAAATACCTTTCTTCAGACAGAGATATGATTCAGCCATCATTTTATCCTTGCTGTCGGAATTGCCCCGGTCAACTGTTATATAATCCGCCATCTTAATATACCAGCCAAGAACAGGTACTTTTATGTTCTCAATCTTGCTTACCCATTTGAAGCGATAACGAAGACAGTTTAAGAGCAGGATATCCAGTATCGACTGGTGATTTGAAATTATTACAAAGGTCCCTCCGGCTGGTATCCTTTTTCTGCCTTCAATCCTGATCTTCCATATCGGTACCAGGTAGGAAATTATCATCGCCTGATAAATAAGAAGCCAGTGAACTATGCTTCTGTTCCTGTCAAAAGGAAGCACAATAAGCCAAATAATGAAGGTCAGTGGAAAGAATACCACCATGAAGGTGATCCCTATGAACCAGATCAGTATTGATTTCAGAATATCCATATTATATTTCTCTGCTCATCTATGTGTTATCCCGGTGAAAATGTGTGTAATAAAGAAATCTTAGAATTTGTACAACCTGTCCCGCTTAAAGCGGGAGATGTACACAGAGATCACACAGTTCCGCCGGGGTATTAAAATTCCTTGTAAACGTTTAAAAGAACCTGAAAATATCTGTTACGGATAGCGGAATATTTTCATTCCGAAATATCTGCAACATTTCTGCCGGCATATGCCTGCAGCCGGTCAGTTTTCCGGAGACTGCGTTCAACTCTTCCATCCCCTCAATCACACAATTCCTTATAATTCCTTCCTTTACAGAAATCCTGCATGAACTGAATGAACCCTTTGTCTCAAACCTGGCAGCATACTCATATTCAGGGCCATAGGCATAATTCCATTCCCATGTCCTGTATTTTGAATCTGCAAGTGATCTTATCTGAGCCATTTCCCCGTCGGTCAGAGAACCTGCTTTGTTTCCATACTGCCTGAATATAAAGCTGAACAAATGCTCTTTCAGTTCTTCACTACCGGAGAATTCTGACGTGATATCTCTGAGATTCATGACTTCCGAAGGATTAGAATCAACAGCCCTTGTCAGATAGAAGGATCTGTCTTTCCTCAGAGATCCCTGAAGGGAGGCAATATCTGCATCAAAGAGAATCGTACCATGGTGCAAAACTCTTTCCCTGAACACATGTTCGGCATTCCCTGATATCTTACAGCCATTTACCCTGAGATCACTTTTCCCTTCAAAATAAGCATGTATCCCTTCACCGGCCAGGAAATTTATAACCGGTGCGGTGTATTTCCTGAAATCAACCTGCTTTCCTGTTGCACTACTGACAATAAATGAGAAGTTTATGTTCCCCCTGTCATGGTATACAGTGCCTCCTCCTGAGATCCTTCGAATAACCGGTATATTATTAAGGGTCACAAATTTTGTATCAGTTTCACGATGTGCAACCTGATGCTTTCCTATTATCACTGACCGGTCATTGATACAACTTATGAAATAATCTTCCTGACTGTTCCGTAGAAGATATTCCTCAGTTGCCAGGTTAATATAAGGATCGTTTGAAGTGAGATCAATGCAGACCATCATTTAAGGGATTTTTCTCCTGAAGCTGTTTTCCTTTCGGCGATTCTGAATAATTTATATGATCCCCAGCCAATAAATGCCCCCAGAATTGCACCACATACAACATCGCCCGGATAATGGACACCGAGATAGATCCTGCTGTATCCTATTATTACAGCCCAGAAAATAATGAATATGGTGAACCATTTTTCCCTGATGATCAGCAGGCTCAGGACTGCAACGTTAAAGGAATTGGATGCATGGGATGACACAAATCCGTAAAGACCTCCGCAATAGCCATCCACAAGGTGTACCATTCCCTGGAGGGATGGTTCATGACAGGGTCTGAGACGATGGAAGACATTTTTAAAAAGATGGACAGACGACAGATCTGCAAGTGTTGCAGCAAAAATTATAAATGGCAGGATGATCCAGAACTTCTTTTTGTATTTCATTCCGATCCATATGAGGATGGCAACGTACAATGGGATCCAGATGACTATTCCGCTTACTGCCGACATTACGGAATCCCAGAAAGGAGAATTTTTTGAATTCAGGAAAAGGAATATCTGCCGGTCCAGCTGTTCAATCATAAGATCAGATTAGTTAGCGTTCAGTACTCTCCACAGCAGGTCTTTCAGATGGTTCAGACCTGTACGGGTAAATGAAGAAATGAATACACCGGGAATATCCGGGAGATCCTGTTTCAAGCCTGATTTAAGTTCCTCATCCAGCAGATCTGTTTTAGTGATTGCCAGAACTCTTTTTTTATCAAGAAGTTCAGGATTATAGGACCGGAGCTCGTTCAGCAGGATTTCATATTCACTTTTTATATCATCAGAATCAGCAGGTATTACGAAAAGAAGGACCGAATTCCTTTCAATATGTCTCAGGAACCTTATACCCAAACCTTTCCCTTCATGAGCTCCCTCAATGATCCCAGGTATATCCGCCATTACAAATGATTTATTATCTCTGTAAGCGACAATACCCAGGTTGGGTGTGAGGGTTGTAAAGGGATAATCTGCTATTTTAGGTTTTGCAGCTGAAAGGACCGAAAGGAGTGTAGATTTTCCTGCATTTGGAAATCCAACCAGACCCACATCAGCAAGAAGCTTCAGTTCAAAGATGTACCAGTTCTCGGAACCCTTTTCACCAGGTTGAGCATATCTTGGGGTTTGATTTGTGGAAGACTTAAAATGTACATTACCCAGACCGCCTCTGCCACCTTTTACCAGGATTTTTTCCTCGCCGTGTGATGTTATTTCAAGAATAACATTTTCATTTTCAGCAAGTTTTACCACGGTGCCGGGAGGTACTTCAATTATAACATCCTTCCCGTCGGCTCCGGTTGATTGTTGTCTGCCTCCCGCTCCACCATGTTCCGCAAATATATGACGCTGGAATTTCAGGTGCAGAAGTGTCCACATCTGGTCATTACCCCTCAGGATAATATGTCCTCCGCGTCCGCCATCCCCGCCATCGGGACCTCCCTTTGGCACAAATTTCTCCCTCCGGAGATGGGCAGAGCCAGCTCCTCCGTTCCCTGAACGGCATAAAATCTTGACGTAGTCGACGAAATTCGCTGAAGACATTTTTACTTATTATACAGGTGATATTGAGTGACGGATGGGGGGAGGGGGTGATTATCCTTTTCTCCCACTCTCCTTTTCTCCCTCTCTCCCACTCCGGTATCAGAAGGTACCTCTACACCGGAAATTTACTGACATAACCGCACAGTCTGTCAAAGATCTCCTCAATGGTTCCCATTCCTTTGACAGGCTGATATATACCACGTTCACGGCAGTAACTGATTATCGGTTCGGTCTTTTCTCTGTAAACATCTATCCGGTTTTCAATAACTGCAGGATCTTTATCATCAGGTCTCCCGGATAATTCGGCCCTTGCAATAAGCCGTTTCACAAGCTCATCATGATCAACATCGAGAACCAGCATTGAATCTATCTTCATGTTCCTGTCATTGAGCATTTTCTCGAGTGCGATTGTTTGTGCGACAGTCCTCGGGAAACCATCAAACAGGAATCCGGCAACATCATTGGCACTGTCAATCCTGTTGGCAATCATTTCTATTACCACTTCATCAGGGACAAGTTCTCCTTTTTCCATTATTGAGCTCATTTTTTTACCCAGTTCGGTTCCTGAAGAGATTTCAGCTCTCAGCATATCGCCGGTTGAAAGATGAGCAAGATTGAATTTTTTTGCCAGCTGAACTGACTGTGTCCCCTTTCCGGATCCGGGAGGGCCAAAAATCAAAAAGTTTACCATAAGAATTAATGTTTAATGTACTAATGTATAAATAGATGTAAGGTTACGGCCATATCCGTCATAATCAAGACCGAAACCGACAACAAAGTCATTTGGTATTCTGAAACCGGTATAATCAATTAATATGCTTTTTGTATAAGCTTCAGGTTTAAGAAGCAGGGTTGCAATCCTGATTGACGATGCACCATTGAGAATTATCTCATGAACGATATTTTCCAGAGTCTGTCCGCTGTCAACAATATCTTCAAGAATAACAACATCTTTTCCGTTCAGATCTTCTGCAAGGCCTATGAGCTGGCTAACGGTCCCTGTTGATCTGGTTCCCCTGTAGGATGTAATCTTCACAAAAGAGATCCTCACATCAAGGTTTATCCTTTTGAATATCTCTGAAGCAAACATAAAGGCTCCGTTAAGAATTCCGAGAAAAATGACATCTTTCCCCGCAAGATCGCGGTTCATTTCTTCTGCCATTTCATCTATCCTTCTGTTTATTAAGTCTGCAGGAATTGATTCCCTGAATTTTTTGTCCAGAATAATTGTTTCTTTCATTTCATGTTTCAGTTATCCGGGGATGCTGCGAAAATATGAAAATAATAACTTATTTTTGTCCTTATCAGTAAGTTAAATTACAATTATATTATGGATCCATCTGTAAGTATAATAATGGGAAGCGTCTCAGATATGGCTGTAATGGAGAAAACAGCACAGGTACTGAATGATTTTAAGATCCCTTTTGAAATAAATGCACTGTCTGCGCACCGGACTCCTGAAGAAGTGGAGAAATTTGCAAGAAATGCTGCAGGAAGGGGAATAAAAGTGATCATTGCAGCTGCGGGAATGGCAGCTCATCTGCCGGGAGTAATTGCCGGGATGACACCTTTACCTGTAATAGGAGTTCCGGTAAATGCCTCGCTTGACGGACTCGATTCGATATTTTCAATACTTCAGATGCCTCCGGGTGTACCTGTTGCAACAGTTGGTGTAAATGCAGCCCAGAATGCCGGTATACTTGCCGCACAGATCATAGGTACGGGAAATGAGGAGCTTATGAAAGAAGTCATTAAGTTCAAGGAAGGTCTGAAAAAAAAGATCGTGGATGCAAATGAAGAAATGAAAAAGATCAAATTTCCTTATAAAACAAACTGATTTTTTCCTATATTGGTGTTTTATATTGAAACATCTTGTTCTCGCTGCGCAAGATATCTGTTTCTTTAATTGTTTTTTTCCTGAACCTGGCCGCCGGCGGCAACAATCCTTATCTTTTTCCGCCCGGAGCAGCAGGAGCAGGAAGAGGATCTGTATGCATTATGAAACCGGAATTCTGGTCATCATTCAGGAATCCGGCATTATTGCCCTCATTTGCCGGAACAGCAGCAGGATTCAATTATGAGAACAGGTTCAATATCAGCGAACTTGGCTCACGTACCGCAGGATTGATCGTTCCTGCCGGCAGACAGGCACTGGGTATGATATATTCACATTTCGGCTTTGCCCATTTCAGCAGACAAGCCCTTGGCATTGCATGCGGTACAGATCTGTCTGAAACAATCTCTGCAGGTATACAGATTGACTATTTCCTCGAAAAATCAAGTGGGGAATATGATAATATGCAGTCGGTTACATTTGAGGGAGGTCTATACATACTGCCTTCGGAAAACATCAGCCTGGGAATATATATTTTCAATCCTGTTCCGAATTCACTTCGTAAAAGGTTGCTGCCTTCATCTCTGAGGGCAGGAGCAGGAATAAAACTCAATGAGGATCTTTTTGCCGGTGCCGAGGCAGAAATGTCTTCCGGAAATAAACTCCTGGTGAGAGCCGGTTTTGAATATGAAGCTATAAGCAATTTCCTTCTGAGAGGAGGCTTCAGCAGTGAAAATTCCTCATTCTCCTTCGGCCTGGGGTATAGCTTCAGCTTCATGAATATTGATATGAGCTTTGCAACTCATGAGCAGCTTGGCATAACTTCATGTTTTTCGATGATATTTCAATTAAAAAAATAAAATAAAAACTTACACAGAGTTGCACAAAAATTACACAGAGATCCACAGAGATAGACTCTATGAAACTGTGCAATTGAGAGTTATGAAATGAAGCTGCACTTTATCATATTAATCCAGATCTTAACTGGTATTTCATTAAATCTGTATTGCCAGGAAATCCGGCATAGTGATATTACTGATATTGCCGAAGAACTTGCAGGGGATGAATCTGATCCGGAAGCAGCGGTGAACTTCCTCGAACGGCTTCATGAACTTGCCGAAAATCCTGTAAAGATTAACTCTGCCGATGGGACAGAATTATCCCGTCTGTTTTTTCTTACTGATTTTCAGATTAAAGCGCTGGCTGATCATGTTAAATCAACAGGAATGATCCTTTCCGTTTTTGAAATTGCATCGATCCCCGGATTTGACAGACGCACAGCAGAGATAATGAACCCTTTTATAACTCTTGAAAGTCCCGGATATTCAGGTAAAACAAATATCAGGATCAGGAACCGGTTCCTGAGTAATTTCATAATCAGGCCTGATGGAACCGGTGATCAGTATCCCGGTTCGCCGTGGAAAATACTGACAAAATATAAAATTGATGGCGGACCATTCACTGCAGGATTTACCGCCGAAAAAGATCAGGGAGAAAGATTAATCTCAGGATCACCTCCCCTGCCGGATTTCCTGTCAGGATATATTGAATATTCAGGCAAACGGTTACTGAGAAAAGTGATAGCCGGTGATTTCTCGGTTAAATTTGGTCAGGGAACAGCAATTAACAACGGCATCCATACGGGGATACCGTTGACGGCAACAGGATACTTCCCATCCAGAAACGATATCAAACCCTATACCTCATCAGACGAAAACAATTTTTTCAGGGGTGTTGCTGCCGGAATAGCAGCGGGTAAAGCTGATCTCCTGATTTTTATCTCACATAACAGAATCGATGCAACAACAGAAGCCACAGATAATTCATCAGAAATATTCATTTCAAGTCTTTATAACACAGGATTACACAATAGCTCTTCTTCCATACTGAAAAAAGATGCTGTAGCTGAAACAGCATACGGAGCAAATCTTGGTATGAACCTTAAACACGTGACCCTTGGAATGAACTGGTCCGGAAGCAGACTGTCATTGCCTTTAAAAAATGCAATGGACGGTCCTGAAGAGATATTTGATCTTTGCGGCAGGCGTGTGGATATACTTTCGGTATACTATACTGCTTCAGCCGGCAGATCTTTGCTCTTTGGCGAATTTTCATCCACCGGAAAAAGCAACTTTGCCCTTGTACAGGGATTTACCATTCGTGCTTCGGGCAGACTGACAATAAACGGCCTTTACAGAAATTATTCACCCGGCTATGGAGGATTGCACAGCCGGGGGCCGGGTAACAGTTCAGCAGGATGCAACGAAGAGGGAATACAGATCGGAAGAGCACACGTCTGAACTCCAGTCACCGCTCATTATCT
>CAYQZL010000105.1:13714-15596 GCA_964421975.1 uncultured Rikenellaceae bacterium | reverse complement strand
CTGACGCTTATCCTGCACTGGCAGAAGATGGATATGGGTGGGAAAAACTATTCAGCGAACGTATGTGCCGTCATTTCAGGGAAGATTACGGAATTACCACAAGAGTTGCCCGCTTTCATAATGTTTATGGCCCATTCGGCACTTATGACGGGGGAAGGGAAAAAGCCCCGGCAGCAATCTGCAGAAAGGTAATTGAAGCAGGTGTTTCCGGGAATAAGGAAATAGTGATATGGGGTGACGGGCATCAGACAAGGAGCTTCATGTTTATCGATGACTGTATAAAAGGGATCAATGATATTATGTACAGTAACATTAATGAATCTGTAAATCTCGGGAGCAGTGAAATGGTATCCATAAATCAACTTGTTGATATTGTAGAAGATATAGCCGGATACAAGCTTGATAGAAAATATGATCTCGGTGCACCGAAAGGAGTCAGAGGGAGAAACAGCGATAATACTCTTATAAGAGAATATCTTAACTGGGAACCATCAATTCCTCTGAGGACAGGAATGAAGAAAACATATGACTGGATAAAAGAACAGATACTTTCCGGTCCGGCTGAGAGGAAAAAGCAAGATCGCTTTAACATGTAAACCGCGATCAGTATGAAGAAAAAAAAGGTACTTGTCAGCGGATGCTATGACCTGCTTCATGGAGGACATATTGCATTTTTCAAATCTGCTGCTGACTATGGTAAATTATATGTCAGTATAGGAAGGGACGAAAATCTTTTTCTTTTAAAAGGGAAGAGACCATATTTTTCAGAGCAGGAAAGGGTATATATAGTTAAATCCATCAGGTATGTCGAGGATGCTTTTCTCGGTTCAGGGAAAGGACTCCTCGATTTTGAACCTGAAATGAAGATGCTGAAGCCCGATATCTTTATTGTTAATCAGGATGGTCATTCGGCTGATAAAGAAGAACTTTGTAAAAGGGAAGGAGTTGAATATATAATTCTTGACAGGATCCCGGAACCGGGATTGCCGGCACGATCCAGCTCTGAAACGAAGCGGGAGCTTAGGTTCCCTTACCGGCTCTGCCTTGCAGGCGGATGGATAGATCAGCCATGGGTGTCAAAAATACACCCCGGTTCGGTAGTGGTCGCACAAATCTGGCCAACCATGGATTTCAACGACAGATCCGGACTGGCGACCAGTTCAAGAAAAGTAGCCATTAAGCTTTGGGGCGACAGATATCCTGAAGGCGATCACGAAACAAATGCCAGGCTGCTTTTCGGGGCCGAAAATCCGCCCGGAAGGCCATATGTATCGGGTTCCCAGGATCAGATCGGACTTTTATATCCGGGAATTAACAGGCTGTATTACAGGGGTGGATTCTGGCCGGAAAAGATAGAATCATCAACAGATGAGGAAATATGTGAATGGCTGAGCAGTGTAATATATCTGGTCACCATTCAGCCCCGCCCTCAGGGTTACGACCCGCTGAAATTAATGAATCTTCAGAAATCACTTATACAGGAACTTGGCGAAGCAGGAGATAATTGCTGGGAATCAATTATTAAAAAAGATCTTGCTGGTCTGGGAAAAGCATTGACAACAACACTTCTTTCCTGGAAAAAGATACTCCCTCACACGGTTCCGGATGATATTATGAAGGAGATGGAAACAAAATACCTGCCGTATTATCCGGGGGCAGTTACTTCGGGTAGCGGCGGAGGTTATGCAATAGTGGTTTCTGATAAGCCTGTTGAGGGAGCAATACAGATTAAGGTAAGGTTTTGAATTTTTGGGGATAGAGAGCTTCGAAAATTCCCCCCTTGAGGGGGGCAGGGGGGGGGTAATATAGAAAATTACATCCCCCTTACCCCCTTCAAAGGGGGAAAGCTGAAGAAGTACCCCTTCAAAGGGGGAAAGCTGAA
>CAYQZL010000105.1:0-13614 GCA_964421975.1 uncultured Rikenellaceae bacterium | reverse complement strand
GAAGTACTCCTTCAAAGGGGGAAAGCTGAAGAAGTACCCCTTCAAAGGGGGAAAGCTGAAGAAGTACTCCTTCAAAGGGGGAAAGCTGAAGAAGTACCCCTTCAAAGGGGGAAAGTTGAAGAAGTACCCCTTCAAAGGGGGAAAGCTTTAGACGTTCTTCCTTTAAAGGTGAAATGACCTGAATTGTCCCCCCTTGAGGGGGGCAGGGGGGTGTATCACAAATCTCAAAAAATATAAATATTACTAACTATATTAAACTAAAAACTATGAATTCAGATTACTCACGTCGCAGCTTCATCAGAAAGGCCGCTCTTGGAAGCATCGCAGCATTCAGCATACCGGAAATAGTTACTGCTGCAGTACCCAAAGGAAGCCCGAAGATCAGACTTCTGAAGGGTCAGACTATACTGTTTCAGGGTGATTCTATTACCGATGCCGGCAGAAATAAGGAAGATATGAGCTATAACAATGCGAGAGCTCTCGGAACAGGCTATGCTATGCTTACGGCAGGTCAGCTGCTGCAGAAATATGCTCATCTCGATCTTAAAATTTACAATAAGGGCATATCAGGAAATAAGGTATTCCAGCTTGCTGAAAGATGGGATAAGGATTGTCTTGATCTGAAACCTGATATTGTCAGCATCCTTATCGGTGTCAATGATATCTGGCATAAATTGAACGGCCAGTATAACGGCACTGTCGAAGTATACAGACGTGACTATATTGCTCTTCTTGAAAGAACAAAAAAAGCATTACCAGGTGTAAAATTCATTATTGGTGAGCCATTCGGTGTTAGGGGCGTTAAAGCAGTTGATGATAAGTGGTATCCTGAGTTCTATGAATACCAGAAAGCTGCAAAGGAAATAGCAACACAATTTGATGCAACATTTATTCCTTATCAGGCAATATATGACGAAGCACAGAAACGGGCGCCCGGTGTTTACTGGACGGGCGACGGAGTTCATGCTTCCCTGGCCGGTGCAGCGCTGATGGCGGAAGCATGGCTCGGTGTCGTAAAGTAGGAAGTTGGCAAAGGGCAAAGGGCAAAGGGCTTAGGGCTCAGGGCAAAGAGCTCAGGCAAAGGGCTCATCTCTCACCTCTCACCCCACCTACGCTAAAGCTTCGGTGGGCAAAGCGCTCACCTTTCACCTCTCATGATAATAAAGGTTAGCTTTCAAAATATACATTTCCTTTATTAAGGGCATCGCGGAGCGTACCGTATTTCAGGTCTCGTGTTCCGGTTTTAGTTAAAGCACAGAGTGCTGCGGCTGTACCAGCTGCCTGCCCCTGTCCCATACAGCAGACTGTATTTCGGGTCGACATATGTGCCTGGAAATCAGTAGTTATAAGCATTCCGGCCGCAAGGAGATTATCAATTCCCTTTACACGTAATGCTTTATATGGTACTCCATAGGTGCCGCCATTCTTAATCTGATACCGTGGGGCGGAATCATGAAATCCGTAAACCATAATATCATCTTCAAAATGTCTGGCCTGAAGAACATCATCAAGTGAAATATCATAATCGCAGGTAATTGTCCTGCCGCGCCGGATATTGAGCGACGGACTTGTACGTGCAATAAAGGCGTTTTCACAACCCGGAAGATATTTCCTGAATAATTCAAGTGTTTTGTACTGGTTTTGTCTTAAAATAAGTTCAGCTTTGGCCACCTCATCCCGGTTTGTCGGACTGACCGGCATTTTGTAATTAACCTTGATAAACATAAGATAATTATCATGTACTGTAGTGGTGATGAGCCCTGATCCTAGTCTGACTATCCCATCAACGAATTCCTGAGGCAGCTTGCCCCTGATGGTATAACCGCCTTCACTGCCTATTCTTATTATCTGTCCGTCTTTACCATCACGCAGACCATAGGCAAGATCTCCCAGTGCATTGTTTTTCATAAGATAAGCATAGAGTTTTTCAATATTTACATTGCCCAGACCCATGCTGTTACATACCGGATGATCATTCAGTTCAACAAATTCTGCCCCGGCACATGCTGAAAGATCGCCATAAGCAGTACTGTCAATAAAACACTTTGCTTTGAAAAGTTCTCTTCCTGCCCTGCTCTGGGCTATAACTGACTCTATCACTGAACCTTTTCTGATGGCGCCGGCAACCAGTGTATTGGTGAAGACACTTACTCCGGCTTCCGACATCATTTCATGAATTACCAGTTTATATAATTCAGTATCAATAGCTGTACAGACGCTGTCATAATCGATCCTGCCGGTAACAATTCCATGGCCCGTGGTTCCCCCGACAAGAAGAAGACGATCAATGATCTCCTGGGCGATACCTTTTACCACCTGTCTTTTCTCAATTCCCGGAAAAGCTGTCCACAGGTTGAAATAGCTGTGAAGCGCTGTCCCTCCTTCCACAACGGTACCTCCCGGATAACCTTTGGATTCAATCAGACAAGTTCTGGCTCCATTCCTTGCAGCTGCTATAGCTGCAACAGTACCTGCCGTACCGCCGCCGGCAACAACTACATCAAAATCTCTCACAGGAAGTTTCCGTGTATCTTCCCTGGAGATTTCTCCTTCATTGCTGAATAATAAGGAATTGCTGCTCATCCCGCTAAATGCTCCTGCAATGACAATCTTTTTTGAAAAATTCCTGCGATTCATTTATATCAAAATTTTAAAGGGTTTTATGGTAGCATTTGTTATTTTCGTAAAATCTATTCTGATACAATAATGATTAAAAACAAAATTATGATAAAGACTGAATCAGATAACAGGAATAAAAGATTTTATTTCTTAAGGTATCTGTTTGTGATACTGATCCTTATTTCGCCGGACATTATATTTTGCCAGGAAACCATAACGGGATTATTATATTCAGACAATAAACCGGTTTCAGTTACCTTTAAAGATGGTATCATAACCGGTATCAAACGGATGAAAAAGCTTCCGAAAGGGAGCGAGGAGCTGATAATAGCACCCGGGCTTTTTGATAATCAGGTAAATGGTTTTGCAGGAGTATCCTTCACTTTCGGCGGAGGGGAACTCACAGCTGAAGGTGTAAAGAAAGCCACCGGGGCAATCTGGAAAACGGGTGTTACAACATATTTACCTACGCTTACAACCAACAGCCATGACCTGCTTATTAAGAATTTTGCTGTTCTGGGTAATATTGTTGATGATCCCGGATTGCTTGGTTCCATACCGGGCTTTCATCTCGAAGGTCCTTATATTTCACCTGTAGACGGCTACAGGGGTGCTCATCCTTCAGTTCATGTCAGGAAACCTGACTGGAATGAGTTTCTGCAGTTCAATAAAGCAGCAGGAAATAAGATCATACATGTTACACTGGCTCCCGAGATTGATGGTGCTATGGATTTCATCGATAAATGTAAAGCTGCCGGCATCGTCGTTGCACTTGGTCATCATAATGCGTCAGCAAAGGAAGTGACTGAAGCCATTGACCGCGGAGCCCGGGTCGCTACTCATCTGGGCAACGGATGTGCAAATATGATAAACCGCCATATTAACCCTTTGTGGCCCCAGCTTGCAGATGACCGCCTGATGATAAGTATAATAGGTGACGGATTTCATCTTAATCCCGAAGAAATAATGGTTTTTTACAAGGTAAAGGGACCTGAAAAAACAATAATCACATCGGATGTTACAAGTTATGCTTCACTTAAACCCGGTAAATTTCTGACCAGTGAAGGAGAAACCATTGAGCTGACTCCTGAAGGTATGTTAAGATACCCGGCACAGAATGTGCTTTACGGATCAGCTTCACCTGTGGTCAGGGGCGTGGCGAATGTGATGAAAGTCACCGGTTGTTCCCTTAAGGAAGCTATACAGATGACCAGCCTTAATCCTGCAAAATTGTATAACCTGAATGATCGTGGAGAAATCAGTGTTGGAAAAAGAGCTGATATCATTCTCTTCCGGATACAGAATGGTGATCTTGTGATAAAAAAGACCTATGTAAAGGGTAATCTTGTATTTCAGGACTGATAATCTGAGAATGTAAGTAATCTGTAAGATAAACTGCCTGAAATATATATTGTTATTAGAAAATTATTAATACATTTATAAACTAACCTTAACTCATTATGCCTATGGGGAAAACCTTTTTTTACTTACCGGGGGATTTAAGTCCCTCAATTTGAATTTTCATTACTTAACTTAACCTATTAAACACATTTTATGAAAAAATGCTTCTTTATGAAGGCATATTTTATTTGCCTTAAAGAATTTATTATGAAGCTGAGGATCGTGATCATATTATTTTTATTCCTGGCTTCATATGGTTTTGCTGCACCCGGTTATGATCCGGGGGATGACGGCAGATTCACTGCAGATGAGATGCAGCAGGTAACTGTCACGGGAACAGTAACCGACGTTTCCAACGGCGAACCCATGCCCGGAGTAAATGTCCTGATAAAAGGGACTACCTTAGGTGCTCTTACTGATCTGGGCGGAAGATTTAGTTTAACGGTACCTGACGGGAATGCTGTTCTGGTATTCTCATTTATTGGTTATGACACCCAGGAAGTACCTCTGGCAGGCCGTTCAACTGTAAATGTCGCAATGACATCCGTTACTACTGCCCTTGATGAGGTAATTGTAACAGGGTATGGTACTCAGAAAAAAAGTGACCTTACCGGTTCTGTTGTAAGGGTGACAATGGATGATAAGGCCGTGCTGGCTAACATCAACCTTTCCCAGGCGATGTCGGGAACTACTGCAGGTGTTAACGTTACTGGTACCGGTCTGGCAGGTAGCGATCCTTCACTTTCTATCAGAGGCCAGACCTCTCTCTCGGCAAGCGATGCACCACTGATTGTTATCGATGGTATAATTTATAACGGATCTATAAACAACATAAATGTCAGCGATATTGAATCCATCGATATTCTGAAAGATGCAAGTGCTGCTGCAGTATATGGATCCCGGTCGGCTAACGGAGTTATGCTTATCACCACTAAAAAAGGGAAAACTGAAAAACCCACAATAGCATTCAATATGTATTATGGGTATCAGGATATGACCAATAACCCGATGAAAGTTATGAATCCAGAGCAGTATGCCATAAGGCTGGTTGACTATTATTATCAGCAGGACCTGTATGCCTGGTACAAGACGAAACCTACCGGTCCTGCAGGTAAACCTGTGCGCCCTGACATTACGAACCGTGAAATCGTTGCAGCACGCCTCAGATCTCAGGAAGAACGGGATAACTATCTGGCAGGCAATACGATCAACTGGGTAGATGAAGTTCTCAGAATAGCACCGATACAGAATTATAACCTGAGTGCATCGGGAAGAACTGACAGATCAAACTATTATGTTTCCGGATCCTATACAAATGAGCAGGGTATTCAGCTTAATGATGAATATGGAAGGATCACTCTCTATTCAAATATCGAGAGCAAGATAACCAACTGGCTGACTGTCGGATTTAATTCTTCCTATACTTTCCGCGATTATTCCGGTATTGAAGCCAGTCTTTCTGAAGCACGTGAATGCAGCCCTCTGGCAAATAACAAGATAGGCTCACCTAATTATGATATGTATCTTACCGGGGAGGCATATATGACATATCCTCTTATAGGATTGTATGTCGATCATGTTGATAAACGGAATGACCTGTTAATGATCGGGAATGCGAAAGTCACAGTTCCGTGGATCAAGGGATTGACCTACGAATTCAACTACTCAAACAGATTTTACAACAGGACCTATAACCGTTTTTATCCTTCGACAACGCCTGATGGATCAGGCAATAAGGGACTTGCAGTTAAAAATCCTTCTGATGAAAGGAACTGGATCTATAACAATATAGTCACTTATCTCAGGACCTTCGGCAATCACCAGGTAAATGCCACATTACTTTACAGCCAGGAAGGTCGCAATGCTGAAAGTTCAACGATAAACGCTTCGGGATTTGACAATCCGGTACTGGGCTATAATAATGTTGGTCTCGGAACAACCGTTACAGTTGCATCAACAGCTTGGAAAGAGAATAGTATTTCATACATGGCGCGTCTGAATTATTCATTCATGAATCGTTATCTTCTCACTGCAACTATCCGCAGGGATGGATATTCCGGATTCGGGGAAAACAAGAAATTCGCGAACTTCCCTTCTGTTTCTCTGGGATGGGTTCTGTCGGATGAATCATTCATGCAAAATCTGGACTGGCTCTACCTGAAGCTGAGGACATCTTATGGAAAGAACGGTAACCAGGGGATCGGACGTTATTCAAGTTTCTCCAGGATGACCGCAGATGCTTATGTCTTCGGTCCTTCAACAGAAATTGCTGTATACCCGAGCAGCCTGGGTAATGCCGACCTCGGATGGGAAACAACAGCTTCATTCAATGTCGGCCTTGATTTCGGATTACTCGACAGAAGAATTTCAGGATCTCTGGATCTTTATAAAGCCCAAACGACGGATGTTCTTGTAAGCAGGGCTCTTCCTCCAACCACAGGATATGCCAGTGTCTGGACCAATATCGGCGGAATTGACAATAAGGGGATCGAGCTGGAATTAACATCAATAAACCTGAAAGGTCAGCTTGGATGGGAAACCAATTTTGTATTCTCCCTTAACCGTGATAAGATCTCCAAACTTTATGGTGATGAGAACGATAAGGATGTCGGTAATGAATGGTTCGTTGGTGAACCTATCAGTGCCGAATACGATTATGAAATGGCAGGCGGTCTGTGGACAGAAGATGATCTGTACACAGGGAAATGCTATAATAACTGGTATCCCGGACAATATAAATACGTTGATCAGAATGGTGATGGTGTGATCGAACCAAACCTTGACAGGAAAGTTGTCGGATATCGTACCCCCAGCTACCGGTTCAGTATTAATAATACCCTTTCTTATAAGAATTTCTCCTTTAACTTCTTCATTAATTCAATCCAGGGAGGTAAAAAGTATTACATCCAGGATAATGCTTCAGTAGTAAATGTCTACTGGCGTTCTGATGATGTGTTAAGGGTGAACCAGTCTTATGTACGTCCCTACTGGACACCTGATAACGGTGTTAATAATGCTACAGGTGTTTACAATTCACCTGCTGTCACAAGCGGTATTTATGAAAGCAGAAGCTTTGTAAGACTGCAGGATGTGTCGCTGTCCTACAGGTTTGGACCACAAGTACTTCAGAAAATCAATATGGAAGCCGTTCAGGTTTACATATCCAGTAAAAATCCTTATGTATGGACCAAATGGTCAGGCTGGGATCCTGAAACAGGTACAAGCAACTCGCCTCTGATGAGAAATATAACCGCAGGTTTCAGAGTTACATTCTAATATTAAAGACATTATGAATAGACAATCAATTATGAAACCTAAAAAAAGTACTACTATGAAAGAATATATATACAGGTTCAGCAGAAGATTCTTATTATATGCAGGAATTTTGCTGTTATTCTTCCCATCATGCAGCGAAGATGTACTTGAGGAAAAACCTCTCGATTTTCTGGCACCCGAAAATGCTTATCAGACTCTTCCCGGGATAAAACAGGGAATAACCGGTCTTCATTTTTCCGTGCGCCAGAGGTGGTTTTACGGCACCGACCAGGATGCCGGTGCAATTATGAAAGGCCTTGGGACTGATATCGCCTTCCATGGAGAAGATCCTAACAGTACACGGTTCCTTTGTAACTATGTCAACTATGTTACATCTTCAAGTGGTTATCTGAGGAATTACTGGACATGGAACTATGAACTTATCCAGAGAGCGAATGTATTGATAGAAGGAATAAATAATTCCGATGATGCTATCTGGACAAATGAAGCCCAGAAGAAAGCTTATCTTGCTGAAGCAATGTTCTTCAGGGCATTTGCATACCGTATACTCGTTTCTACCTATGGTGATGTTCCACTTGTTACCGAAGTGATCAAAAGTGTTAAGACTGACTTTGTCAGAACACCAAAAGCACAGGTTTATAAGCAGATGGAGGATGATCTTCTGTACGGGACCACTAATCTTCCGACCCCGGGATCAGAGGAGGCATCCGGAAGAATTACGCAGGGTGCTGCCTGGCATATGCTCAGTGAATGTTATCTGGAACAGGGTAAGTTCCAGCAGGCGGTCGATGCTGCCACAGAGGTAATAACCGGATATAACTATGCACTGATGACCCAGCGCTTCGGCGACAGACAGAATGTAGTCTTTGGGACAGGAGATGTTTATTATGATCTTTTTGCATTCGGAAATCAAACCCTTGGGAACAATACCGAAGCTATCTGGGTGATCCAGATCGAACCGCCACCAACAACAGGAGGAGGGTCAGTTGAAGGAAACAGGACTTTCGGTCCTGCATATTTCAGACTTGGAAATACTCCTGACGGCAAACCGGCATTCAGAGGCCAGCTGGTAGCCGGGAAATATACAGGTTATTCCGATACTCTCGGACGGCCGGTGGCATGGGTGCATCCTACGGATTATGCTGCATATACAATCTGGCGTAGCGACTGGAACAATGATATCAGGAATGCCAAACATAATATCAAGAGGGATTTCTATTATGATAATCCCGCTTCTACATACAATGGCAAAAGGATCAACCTGAAAGTCGACTATGCATCCAATTATGCTGCCGGAACAAGAGATGCTATGAGAGATTCATGCCAGTATATCTATCCATACTGGATGAAATTTGCTGATCCCTGCCATTACTTCACCGACCCGGCACGTTCGGGAGGCGGAAACGATCATAAGGACCGCTATGCAATCCGGCTCGCTGAGACAATTCTTCTCAGAGCAGAAGCTTATGTCGGACTCAACAAACCCGACCTGGCTGCAGCAGATATCAACCTGATCAGAAACAGGGCAAATGCAACACCTGTCGATGCCGCTGATGTCGACCTGGATTATATTCTTGATGAAAGGGCAAGGGAACTTTATGGTGAGGAGTGGAGACATATCACACTTCGCCGGATGGGGAAACTATATGACAGGGTTAAACTGTATAATAATAATCCGAAAAATCCGGGATTGAATATTCAGCCACATCACATCCTGTGGCCGATACCTCAAAACCAGATTGATCTGAATATAGATGCTGATTTCCCACAAAATCCGGGATATCCGTCTCTGTGATGACTTTCGGAAAGAATTTCCGGAAGTATTGAAGGATTGTAAATTATTTTTAAGGATATAGTATTAATTCTTTGTGTCCCTTTGTGATACCTTTGTGTTCCTTTGTGCCCTTTGTGGTTTTAAATTATTAATCTACAACCACAGAGTTCACTAAGATCCCGATAGATTCCGCCCCGATAGCTATCGGGAGCTATCGGAACGGGAATACAAAGGTTCACAAAGGATTTTGTATTAGCGCTTTCATCCGTTAATAATTTATAAATTCATCCTTTATTTTTTGATTTGTACCTGAAATGGGTAACTTTATACGATTAATATTTTTAATTAAATCCCAATAAATCAGCTTCTATGAAGAAAAATTCTATCTCAAGACGTAAATTTTTAGGTACTGCAGCAACAGCCGCCGCTGCCTTTACTGTAATACCTGTTATTAATTCATGCGGCTCAGGCTCGGGTCAGAAAAAGCCGAATTCAAAAGTCGGAGGTGTTCAACTGGGTTGTACCACTTACAGCTACCGTAGCATGCCACACAAGGTGGATGATGTTATCGGCTATCTCCTGCTTGCAGGCATCAATTCTATCGAGCTGAGACTGGTTGCAGAGGAGGATCTTGGAATTCCGGCCATGCCGCAAAGACCGAGAGGACAGGAAATGACTGACGAGCAGAAGGCTGAATTCGCAAAGCAGATGGATGCAGCCAGGGAAGCACAGCGTCAGTGGAGGCTCTCTCTCCCGATGTCAAGATATGAGGAAATGCGTAAGAAGTTCAACAATGCCGGAATAGATGTGTTTATTGCTAAATTAACTCCTTCATCATGGTCCGATGAGGAGATCGATTATGCATACAAGGCAGCCAAGGCTCTGGGTTCAATAGGTATTACGGATGAGTACAGCGAGATGGCGATCAATCGCCTCGGTAAGTTTGCAGAAAAACATGGCAGTCTGGCAATGTACCATACCCACGGTCAGCCGGCCGAACCGGGATTCTCATTTGATCCCATTTTTGCCGCATCACCTGCCAATTACCTCAACCTTGATGCCGGACATTATTACGGTGCGACAGGTCTGCATCCCAATGATGTGATAATTAAATATCACGACAGGATGCGCAGTATACATATCAAGGATAAAACCGGACCCAACAGTACACCTGCGGGTGCAAACAGACCGTTCGGAGAAGGCGAAACCCCAATTGCTGATATTCTGCTGTTACTTAAAAAGGAAAAATGGCCGATCCAGGTCGATATCGAGCTCGAGTACCAGATACCGGATGGATCGGATGCAGCAAAGGAAGTCGCCAAATGTATTGAATACATGAGGAATATCCTCGAATAGCAATTTCACTTTAATCCCGTTTTTCGGGAAATGATATTACCGGGCCCGTCTTCCCGGAGCGGGCCCGGTCAATACTTCACTATTCACCCTTCACCCTTCATCATAAACTATGAAAAACAGGATATTATTCTTTCTGTTGCTTTTTGCTCTTTTACCACTGTCCCTTTATGGACAGAGATCTGGTAAGAAGATAACAATAACTGGGAAAGTGACCAATATAACAGGGAATCCCGTCCGGGATGCGGTGATCTTTATCGATAAGGTCAAAACTGATGTTGTGACGGACAATAATGGAAATTACAGGATCAGGGTTCGTCCGGATGCAAAGGAGATCCTTGTCTTCACTCTCCTGAGCGGAGCAGCCGAGGAGCAGATAGACGGCCGGACCACGATCGATTTCGTTCTTAAAGGCCCTTCAGGCCAGCAGGTGGATAAACCTGGCGTGGCGGGGAATAAAACCGGTAACCGGCAGGAAGCGTCTTCCGGAAAAAAGGAAATAAATCCCGATCGGATTGAATATGATCAGCAAAACGCTGCCAATGCGACTTATCAGAGTATTTACGATATGATACGCGGAAGATTTCCCGGAGTGGAAGTCTCGGGAAAGAGCATTAAAGTAATGGGTTCATCCTCACTGAATGTGAGTACTGAACCTCTCTTTGTTGTAGACGGGGTCATAGTGAACACTATCGAGGATATTTCACCTCAGAATGTAAAATCGATAGAGGTTCTGAAAGGTCCGGATGCCTCAGTGTATGGAACAAGAGGATCAAACGGGGTGATAGTGATAACCCGTATTAG
Source organism: uncultured Rikenellaceae bacterium (assembly GCA_964421975.1). GTDB lineage: Bacteria > Bacteroidota > Bacteroidia > Bacteroidales > VadinHA17 > LD21. The sequence continues at coordinate 2,387 of CAYQZL010000105.1, read as the reverse complement.
CGGGAAAGATAAATAGGAGAAACAACTTATTAATTCTCAATTTCATTCTGGCCGGGTCTTATTCGGCATAATGGAAATAATACCAGTATGTGCCTGAGTAGAAGCGGCTCAGAAGATTCCGTGCATCCTTATTGCTGAGGTAGACTTTTGCATAAGCATCCATTGCCGACCTTATATTCTGGCTGATCCTGAATGAACTGCCGGCAAGGGGATCTCTGTTTGTGACCATTCTGTAAAGTATGAAGGCTTCCTGGTACGAGACAGGTAATTCAGAGTAATTCATCTTTTCCATTATTGGCAGCAGATCTGCAAAAGCATCCATTTCCCTTTTAAGAAGATATGTTGCAGCCAGATATTCAAGTGCAATCCTGTTTGACGGATTCTCCCTGACAAGCTTCTGAAGGATGATTTCAATATCCTCTATATGGAAAAAGAAATCCTCCTTTATCATGAATTTTCTTTTCTCACCCCAGTCGGGATGATCGTTTATCATCTCCTCATTGAAAAGATACCCCCTGGTCTTCTTTGCCCATTTTCTGTAGAAAAGAGTCTTTTCCAGCAGTTTCAGGTATTTTTCCGACACTCTGTAATGACCGTTGATCAGATTTGTTTCGGCAAGTTTTTTAATGGCCCTTACGCTTTTTTCCATGTTTGGCATAACTTCCATACTTTCAAAAGCATACTCCTGTGAAGCATTTACCAGTCCGAGGTGATATAGTATCTCATTGCCCATCATCGGACTGATGAACTCTTTATCAAACCGGAGAAACAGACCTTCAGTACCATGCTGGCTGTAGTTGAACATTTTATCTCCAAGCTGACCTGTTTTTGCGAGTGAAAGGTTTAGCATAGCCAGGGAAAGATAATTCCCCGGCGGCTTTTTCCCGGCAAAGGAAATCACCTTTTCCCATTTCTGGTTTCTAACGAGCTGATCATAGGTCATTGTCCTTTCAGCATCAAAATTCACCCACTTATTATATCCGTATATACCGGTCCCCAGGATTATTAATATCTGTGCAATGATACAATATTTATTTTTCAGATATTTCTGTGGGATTAGCGAATAAAGTATAACTATTACAGAAGGTAATGCAAACAATACAGGTATTACAACCGGGATCTTATCAGGGATATTATGATAGAATTCCGTCAGAAATGACTGTCTCAGAGGCTGGAATACAAAGAAATGCCTGAAAAGAAGTGGTATCGCTGCCGCTGCCGGAATATAAAGGATCGTAAGCCATGGTTTCAGTTTGTTTATTCTGATAGTACCGGATGAATTCAGATTCTTTTCCGTTTTATCCGGAGCTTTCGCGGGTATTAATTCAAAAGCAGTCATTAAGACGACCATGGCAAGATATGCTCCTCCAAGCAGTACATATACCAACGGTATTAATACAAAACCGGTAACAGGTCTCCATCTTGTGTTTTTGATGCCTGTATAAATCAGTGTTGCGGCAAGGGATCCTGCGAATCCCGTTATTGCCGACAGTGGGAATAATTCGTTGCAGAGTATGAAACCTGCGAGCAGGGCCGGAAGTAGTGAAAGGATGGATATTTTCCCCGGGATACTGAATTTAAGTATGATCCGGCGGGTAAGTAATTGAATTGTAACCAGGAGAATGGCAATTATCAGCGCACCCGTTACGGGAATATGGTAGAATTGTGTAAGGATTCCTCCCGTCCAGCTGTTGAATCCTCCCGGGAGCATTAACTTTCCGGTAAAGTAGTTACCGGTTAAAAGGAAGAGTTGAAGTTGTTCGGTAAAGCGAAGGTGATTTTCATAGAAGAAGGAAAAGAACACGAAATACAGGATACCCAATACAGAGGCCGGTAATAATTCAGTGAATTTTAATGCTTTGGGCACCGTTGTTTTTTCCTGATTCATGAATTGGAGTTAGTTCAGATCTTTTGTTCCGATAGTAGCTTAATTTCAATACTAATATACAAATAAGGATCATGAAAAATATAAGGGTGATAAATTATTATCTACGTATTATAATACATATTAAAAGACATATTATAATACATATTATTTTGTGTAGAAAAAAAATAATGGCAGGTTCAGGTTACAAACATACCGACGCTAAGCGGCTATATACTACCGATGATTGCTTTTAGCGCCGTAGGCGCTTACTGTTTATAGAACAAAGTGCACTCACCCATCACCCCAAAGCGCCGTAGGTGCGGTATGAAAATGTTAAACCCCTCCGGGATTAGAAAAAATAGGTAGGCTTATTCTATAAACAGATCGCCGCTACGCGGCTTAAATCCGTGGGATGTTCCACATACTACAAATAGATCGCTGCTACGCGGCTATTTACTCCCGATGATTGCTTTTAGCGCCGTAGGCGCTTACTGTTTATAGAACAAAGTGCACTCACCCA
>CAYQZL010000104.1:0-15664 GCA_964421975.1 uncultured Rikenellaceae bacterium | reverse complement strand
ATACCTTTAATTTCTGATTACAACAGGAATTTTGTATTTTTCATCATAATATAATTTTGATTTTAAAGGTATGATGGAACCGCACATGTTTGAAAATTATATTCACAGGTGTTTGTGTATTCAGATACATGTGGGTTTCAAATGAGTTATTAAAGGTACTTTATGTGCTCTGAAGGTTCTAATAAAAACCCTTCGTGGCCTTTGTGAAATCCTTGGTGTAACTTTGTGGTTTATAAGAAATTAACTGTAACCACAAAGGTTCACTAAGGTTATCACAAAGGTTCACAAAGGGAAGAATCATAATCGAAACTTTTTTCAACCCCTCGAAGGCTTTACACATACATAAAATTCCAGCCATGAAAAAGAATAATTTTTTAATGATTTCATTTACTGCTTTGATAATTCTGAGACTTTATTCATGTTCATCTTCAGAATCATCATCCGGAAATTCAATGACCTCCACCAGACATGCAACGAAGATGAAAATCTCCGGACCTTCTGATTATGTTAACCCTTTTACAGGTACGCAGTATTTCGGACATACTTTCCCCGGAGCTTGTCTGCCTTATGCCATGGTCCATGTCAGTCCTGACTGTTACAACACCGGGTGGACATATGCTGCAGGATATACCTGGTCAGACAACAGCATTATGGGATTCAGCCATACTCATTTCAGTGGTGTGGGAATGACAAGCGGAGGAGACATACTCTTTCAGCCCACGGTAAACAAAAAACTGCAGATCTTACCGGGATCCCGTGAAAATCCGGACGAAGGTTACCGTTCAAGGTTCGATCATTCTGATGAATATGCTTCCCCCGGATATTATTCAGTCCTTCTGAAAGATTACAATATAAATGTCGAACTTACTGCAACCAGAAGAGTCGCATTACACCGTTATACTTTCCCCGAATCACAAAATTCCAATATAATAATCGATCTGGGTCACCAGATTGGTACTGCAAAAGCCCCGGAATTTTCGGAAATCACCATTGTTAATGATACCCGTGTTGAAGGATATAAAAGTACCCCGGCAGGAAGAGTATTTTTCTGTGCCGAATTCAGCAAACCCTTCCTTTATTATGGAACCTTTGATGCAACAAGAAGAACCCCCGAATCAGACGGAGGGATCTTTCCGTTTAAAAGCGGTGAAAAAGGAGAAAAAACAGGAGTTTTTATTAATTATAATACATCTGACAAAGAACAGATCCTTGTTAAAGTAGCTCTTTCCTATACCGGTATTGAAGGAGCAAGAAAAAACCTTATTTCTGAAATACCTGAATGGGATTTTGAACAGGTAAAGGATAATGCTGAAGACATCTGGAACAAAGAACTATCACGAATAGAGGTACATGAAGCAACTGATGAGCAGAAAGAGATATTTTACACAGCCCTTTATCACTCGCTTCTGGCACAGTATATCGGTCAGGATGTTGATGGTGCCTATTATGGGATGGACGGGAAAGTACATGTAGCCCGGGGATATGATTTTTATCCCTCATTTTCATGCTGGGATACTTACAGAACACAGCACCCGCTTCTGACAATAATCGGATCAGAACATGTGAACGATTTTCTTAAATCAATTGAAGCCAAGATAAGGGATTTCGGCTGGCTTCCGGCACAGCACTTCTCAAATGTTTACCGTGAATCGATGGTCGGTGATCATCTTATCCCTGTAATAGTTGATGCTTACATGAAAGGATACAGGGATTTTGATGTGGAATTTGTTTATGAAGCGATGAAAAAGAAAGCCCTGGAAAAACCTCAGCCCCCTATACCGGAAAATGCCGGCAGATCAGGACTTGAATATTATATCAGTCTTGGTTATGCCCCGATCGACAAAGTAACGGAGGCTGTTCCCAATACAATGGAACTGGCATACGATGACTGGTGTATTGCATGTATGGCAGATGCGCTTGGAAAGGATGAAGACAGGGAACTCTTCATGAAAAGAGCATTGAATTACAAAAATGTATGGGATAGTCAGACCGAGTTTATGAGGCCCCGTAAATCAGACGGATCTTTTCTCGATGAACTAAACGGAAAGGAACAGGAAATAGTTGAAGCAGGAACACATCGTTATTACAAATATTTCGATCCCCTTCTTGTCGGCGTAAGACCGAACAGACATTATACCGAATCAAATGCATGGCAATATATCTGGTCTGTCCAGCATGATATAAACGGACTGATAAGTCTTTTTGGAAGCAATGAAAGATTCAACAGCAAGCTTGATACTTTTTTCGAAATGGATCCTTCGATTACCGGACCTAAATATATTGGGGTTGTCGGGACCATTGGCCAGTATGTACATGGTAATCAGCCATCACATCATGTTGCATACCTTTATGATTATTCCGGACAACCCTGGAAAACCCAGGAAAGAGTCAGAGAGATCTGTGAGAAATTATACAAGCCGGGGCCGGGAGGATTATGCGGGAATGAGGATATGGGATCTCTTTCTTCATGGTATGTTTTCAGCTCAATGGGATTTTATCCGGTAACTCCCGGAAGCACTGATTATGCAACAGGAAGTCCTTTATTTGGTGAAGTGATCATTCACAATGATAACGGCAAACCATTTATCATCAAAGCAACGAATAATTCCGGGAATAATAAATATATTCAATCTGCAACACTCAACGGACAGGAGCTTAATACACCCTTTATAAACCATTCGGATATTACCGGGGGAGGGACGCTTATTTTCAGGATGGGCCCGGAACCCGGTATGAGCTGGGGATCTGTCAAATCCCCAGGTTTACTGAAAGCTAAATAATTTAGTCTGTAAAAGCATCATTCCTTAAGTCTGCTATAATCAATATCTCACAAGGATTTTGTTAATAACTTACTACTGATGTTAACTAAATTTTTTGGAAGAAGGCAGGTGTCTGTTATATTTTTGTTCCTGTTAGATCTGCTACTGTACTGAAAATTTTTATGCTTACTAATGAAACAAAAAATCGCGAACAGCGTTAAATGACGTTAACTATAAAATCTGCAAAAAGAAAGTCTATTGTCTAATTAAATTAAAAAGTATGAAAAAACTCTTCGCGTTATCAGTTATTATGATTGTATTCGCCGCCAGTGCATTCTCTCAGTCATCTGCAAATGCATCTGCTGCTGCCACCATTTTTACGCCGATATCTATAACAAAGGTTGTTGGAGGTGACATGAATTTTGGTATCATGGCCTCGAGTGGAACCGCAGGTAGTTGTATCCTGTCTCCGGATGCTGCCGGTACACGGACACCTTCAGGGGGTGTTACACTTATGGGCGGTGCCCCTCAGGCTGCTACATTTACCGTGACCGGGATTGTCGACCAGACATATGATATTGACCTTCCCTCTACTGCAACCACCGTATCAGATGGAGCAGGCACACCCAACACCATGACTATTGACACCTGGACTTCCGACCATACGGGTACCATTTCCGGTGGTTCTGTTACACTACGTGTTGGTGCAACACTGACCGTAGGTGCAAATCAGCCAGCAGGCGTATATACTACGGGCAATACTGGAGGTAGTGGTGATTTTACAATCACTGTAAATTATAATTAAATATAACGCTTATAAAGTATTAACATCGCCATAAACGATGATGAGGTTATTAAGAATTTATCTTAGCCTGTTAATACTATTTATTTATGCCGGTGCTGATGCCTTATCGCAGGCCTCAGCAACCGGTCATATAGTTGCTGAGATCATTCCGGTTTTCACTGCAACAGAGACTTCACAGCTGAATTTCGGCCGTTTTGCCCCGGGTCCGGAAGGTGGGAAAATTATTCTTGCTCCCCAGGGTAATATTATGGTAATGGGAAGTGTATACAAAGGTACAGGCCTTCATAATGCTGCATCTTTTTACGTGACAGGTGACCAGGATGCCTCTTTTTCTATTACATTACCTGAGAGCCCGGTAATACTGAAGCATACAACTTCTGAAAAAACTATGACTGTTGAAGACTGGGTATCTGTTCCAACACCCGGTATCGGTACCGGGGCTCTGCATAACGGGCAACAGACAGTCCATGTGGGAGCAACACTTAATGTGGGTACTCTTAATGACAATCCACCCGGGATTTACACCGGAACTTATGAAATATCATTTGATTTTAATTAGCCAGTAAAATATAAATCCATGCCCTATATCCTGAAGCCTGTTCACAGAAAACCACGGGATCCTTCCCGTGAATGTAATTTACCTTTTTTAATAGCATTGATCGTTGCATCATCAGTTGTTTTCCAAACAAATTGTATTGCACAGGGCGATCTGTTGATTACTCCCAGAAGGGTAGTCTTTGAAGGATCAAAAAGGTCCTTTGATCTTAACCTGGCAAATACTGGAAAGGATACGGCAACATATGCAATTTCACTGGTCCAGATAAAAATGAAAGAAGACGGAGGATTTGAGACAATAACCGAACCTGAACCCGGCCAGCGGTTTGCTGACAGATATATACGTTATTTCCCCCGCACTGTTACTCTGGGTCCGAATGAAGCGCAGGTTGTAAAGGTACAGTTATCACGGACAGGCGAACTGACTGATGGTGAATATCGTTCCCATTTCTATTTCAGAGCCTTATCTAATTCCTCACCCCTGGGTGAAGAGGAAAAAATAAAAGATACCACTTCTATCTCAGTTATGCTGAGACCGGTTTTCGGGATCACTATACCAGTTATAATCAGGAAAGGAGAATCCACGGCAAAAGTAACTTTGTCCGATCTTAAACTTATGAATGATGAGGGGGCAATACCTCTATTATCCTTCACATTCAACAGAAACGGAAACATGTCGGTCTTTGGTGATATCACAGCGGAATATATATCTCCACAGGGCAAAACAGTAAGGGTCGGGACAGCGAACGGAGTTGCTGTTTATACTCCCAATACTATTCGAAAATTTCAAATGACTCTCAGCACCACTCAGGGTATAGACTATACAAGCGGTACTTTAAGACTTAGTTACAATGCCCCTACTGATGTCAAACCGCTAAAGTACGCTGAAGCAGAATTAAATCTGCAACGCTAAAGTGCTGAACCATCAGCATAATTGAAAATATGAAAAACCCAGGCTACATCCGGAAATTATTTGTTTTGGGATTGGTTTCTGCTTTAACCGTAAACTTATCCATTGGTCAGACCCAGACATTTACCTCAAGCGGAACTTTTACGGTCCCTCCAGGAGTAACATCAATTGTTGTTGAGTGCTGGGGAGCTGGTGGCGCAGGCGGAGGAAACAGTGCCAATAATGTTAAAGGTGGAGGTGGAGGTGCAGGAGGAGCATATGCAAAGAAAACCCTAACCGTCACACCAGGAACAAGCTATACAGTTACTGTAGGTGGAACAACAACAGGAACTACTTCAGCAGGAGCAGCAGGAAGTCCTTCATGGTTTGGTACAACCGGAACTGTCTATGCACAGGGTGGAGCCGGTGGTGCTGCACCGAACGGAGGTACTGTTTCAGGAGGAACCGGTTCTGCCGCAAGCAGTATAGGAGATGTTATATATGCCGGCGGAAATGGAGCCGATGGTACTTCATCCCTGTCTGGTGGAGGAGGAGGCGGTGCTGGATCATCCGGCGCCGGTGGCAATGCATCCGGAACAAATATAGGAGCCGGTACTTCATTAAATGGTGGTGATGGAGGAGAAGGACGAAATAGTGACGGGAATGGGAACCCGGGATCAACTTATGGCGGAGGCGGTAGCGGAGCATATGTAAACACTACGACAAACAGAAGTGGTGGTAATGGTGCAGCAGGCGCTGTTGTGGTTTCCTGGAGCGGTGGTTCTTTCACATCAAACGGAACATATACTATTCCTGACGGAATAACTTCAATCATAGTTGAATGCTGGGGAGGTGGAGGTGCCGGAGGCGGTGCTACAGGAAATCCTGCTGCAGGGGGAGGTGGAGCCGGTGGAGCCTATGCTTATAAACAACTTACTGTAGTACCCGGTACTACTTACACAGTGAATGTGGGAACGGGTGGTACAGGAAGTACAGGAAACGGACAGGCCGGGAACCCTTCCTGGTTTGGTACCACAGGAACAGTATATGCTGAAGGGGGAGCCGGAGGTGCCCGTGCTAATAATAATTCAACTAACGGATCCGGGGCAACCGGTTCAGCTTCTTCATCAATTGGCGACAGAACCTACAGGGGTGGAAACGGAGCTGCAGGTATCTATACCGGTGGCACACCCGGAGGAGCCGGAGGAGGAGGTGCAGGTTCAACAGGAAACGGTAACAATGCAACTACAGGAACAGGAGGTGCAGCAAAAGATCTGAATGGAGGTGCAGGTGCAAATGGTGTATCAAACAGCTCACCCGGAGATCCGGGAGGGTCATTTGGAGGTGGAGGATCAGGCGGTAAAGCAAATTCAAATACTGACAGAAGCGGAGGTAACGGGGGAAACGGACTCGTAATAATAACTCCCTGCTATTCAACTTCTTTAAATTATAACCACGAAAGAAACATTACTATAGATCATACAAAAGTCTCCGGCGGTGAAAACCTTTACAATTTTCCGGTGATGATTTCATTTTCCGGTCAGAATTTCCTGAAAAATGATCCGGCCGGCAAGATCAAGAATCTGAATGGCTATGATATAATCTTTACTGATGAAAATTATAATAAACTTGATCACCAGCTGGAATATTATAACGGAATTAACGGTGATCTCATCGCATGGGTAAGGATACCGATTCTTTCATGCTCAGCTAATACACTAATCAAAATATTATATGGCAATGCTGAGGTGATTGCAGATCCTTCTGTTACTTCAGTGTGGGACAGCCACTATAAGGGAGTCTGGCATTTCAACAATAACTATCTGAATGATTTTACATCATTTAATAAACCAGCAACACCTTATAATACACCTTCATATTCTGCCGGTCAAATAAATAATTCACTGGAGCTGAACGGTAGCAATCAATATGCTTCAGTATTAAATGCACCTAATACGAACTTTGCAGGAAATATAACTGTATCTGCATGGGTTTATATGGATGCCGGAACCCGCGACCAGAAAATTGCAGGTAATCAGAACAATTCAAGCGGTGGTTACAAATTCGGGATCTATACAAATAATAAAGTGGAATTTGAAATAAGAAATTCTGCAAATAATCCATCATTAAACAGGAATGAACCCGGAGGAACAACTTTAAATACCGGCCAATGGTATTATCTGGGAGGTCAAAGCTCAGATGTACTTGATTCAATAAAGACCTTTGTTAACGGTATCCCCGAGAGACCTTTCAAAAAAACAGGTATTCTCGGTACTGCTTCAAATGATTTAACTGTAGGGAAAGAACCTTTCCTTTCAAATTATTACTTCGATGGCAGGATAGATGAATTAAGGATCTCTGACAAGGTTCGTTCAAATGGCTGGATGAGAACAGAATATAATAACCAGTCATCACCTTCCACTTTTTATTCCCTCGATACGGAAATTACAAATTCAGACATTTTATCAGAAAGTATTTGTTCCGGTCCTATTACTCTGACTTTCGGATATCCTTCGGGAGGTTCATATTCTGGGAATCCTTATATCTCCGGGAATATCTTCACTCCGCCATCTGCAGGAACGTATTCAATAACATATACATACATTAATGCATGCGGAGCATCATCAAGTGTTACAAAGAGCATTAATATTACAGATGTTCCGGTTGCACCCACGGCTCCTGACCGTGAATTCTGTTCCAATCAGATAACATACCTTGAAGCAACATCAGGAGAAAATATCAGGTGGTATAGTGGCGGCACACTGGTCAGTACTGCCAATCCATTTTCTACCGGGCAAACCTCACCCGGAACATATACCTATACCGTAACCCAGTCTGTGAACGGCTGTGAAAGTCCGGAAACTACTGTAACCCTCACTATTTACAGCGGGATAACAATCGTTTCTCAGCCTCAACCTCAGACAATCTGTGCAGGGGACAATGCAACTTTCTCTGTAACTGCAACAGGCTACAACCTTTCATACCAGTGGCAGGAAGATGGTGTAAACATTTCAGACGGGGGAATCTATGGTGGAACTAACACGGCATCGTTAACCCTTATTAATCCTGATAACACAAAGAATAACAAGCAATACAGGTGTGTTATTTCCGCCAGCTGCGGCAGCTCTCCGGTTAACACTTCTGCGGCACTTCTGACAATTAACTCAGGATTTGAATGGACAGGAGCAGTAAATTCTGACTGGAACAATCCCGATAACTGGACCTGCGCTCATATACCCGGAGCATTAAATTCCGTTCATATTTCCAATATGCCAAATCAGCCGGTACTGAGCACAGGAGGAACAGGCACGGTAAATAACTTAACTATTGACAGTGACGCTTCTTTAATTGTCAATGGAAATATTTTACAGATCGCTGGTACAATAGCAAACAGCGGAACATTTGATGCTTCAGCAGGCACCATAGAACTGAACGGAACTTCTGCCCAGTCAATCGGACAGGACGTTTTCTCGGGTAATACGATCAGGAATCTGATTGTTAACAATAATGCAGGTGTTTCACTTCTGGGGTCCCTGAATATCTCAGGAATTGTAACTGTCAGCAGTGGTATCCTGGCCTCGGATGGCTATCTTACACTACTGTCAGATGCAACACAGACAGCACTTATTGATGGAGCCGGTGCAGGAGAGATAACCGGGAATGTTAACATGCAACGATATCTGCCATCAGGATTCGGCTATAAATATTTCAGCTCTCCGTTCCAGGCTGCCAAAGTATCTCAATTCAGTGATGATATGAGTCTTGGAACAACATTTTCAATGTTCTACAGATATGATGAAAACCGGAAATTGGGAGGCGATCCTGCTTCGGGTTGGGTCAGATACAATTATCCCGATAGTGTTTTGAATCCATTGCATGGATATTCAGCCAATTTCGGATCAGCTCCGGTACCTGTCACAGCTGATATTACAGGTACAGTTAACAACGGCATTTTGTCACGTACATTATATAACAATAATAATCCTTATACTCTTGGATTTAACCTTGTTGGTAATCCATATCCTTCACCTGTTGACTGGGACGCTCCGGGATGGACCAAATCAAACATAGACAATGCAATTCATTTCTTTAAGGCAAGTACAGATGACCAGTATGGAGGTACCTACAGCAGCTATATCGGAGGCGTTTCAACCGATCCCGGTGTGGCAACAAATATTATCCCCTCAATGCAGGGATTCTTTGTACACGTTTCAAATGGATTATTCCCGGTAACAGGGACACTGGCACTTGATAACAGTGTCAGAATAACAGATCTGTCCCATTCATTTATTAAATCTTCCAAAGGTGGATCGAAGCCTCTGATGCGACTTAATGCAAGTTTCCATGATGATCCTCAGGCAACCGATCCCATGGTAATTTATTTCGAAGATAATGCTGAAACAACGTTCGACAGCAAATTTGATGCGCTTAAACTCATGAATACGGATCTTTCAGTCCCGAATCTTTATACGCTGGGTTCAGACGGATCAAAACTTTCAATCGACTCGCGCCCCACTTCTTTGTTATCCGGCTGTATGATCCCTTTGGGAATTAAAACATCCCGCACAGCTACTATTGTTATCAGTATAAATTATCTTGATGATTCCCTCCCGGTTACATCCTTATATCTTTCTGATAATACCGGCGGAATAATCCAGGACCTTCTTTCAGGTAATCAGTATTCATGTTCACTTTCGGCAGGACAATACAACGACAGGTTTTCATTGTATATAAATTCAAGTCCGACAGCAATTAACAAACTGTCTGGCGATGATTTTACTTTCCTGACATATTATTCTTCCGGAAAATTGAATGTTGATATCAATTCCGGTGAATTCATTGAGGGAACAATAATGGTAACAAACCTAATGGGTGTCATCGAAATATCTCAAAAGATCTTTGAAAAGGGTCATCACGAAATATTATATGATTCAGAGCCGGGAATATATATTGTCACTCTGATTTCAAAACACAGGAAAATATCAAAAAAGATATCTGTATATAATTAATGGGAGTCTGTAAAGAAATAAGATATCATGGTAAAAGGCCGGTATTTTTAACAGCCTTAATAATTCTCACAACAGTATTTTTAAATAATGCCAGAGCTCAGGAAGATCCACCACGTCCTCCATCCATCACAGTAGCATCAGATCTGAGCTTCGGAGCTTTTTATCATGGCTCCGCCGGCGGAACTGTTACCATTTCATCTGATGGGACACGTAGTTCAACAGGAGATATTGTACTGCTGGGAATGGGATACATATTTTCTCCGGCACGCTATAATGTCTATTCCAATGCGGGAACAGTTATAAGTGTTCTCAATGGTCCGGATGTAGCTCTGACATGGAGTGGATTTTCAATGAATCTCCACATAGGGACTTCCCTTCCTGTTTCACCATTTGTAAACACAAATCCTTACTCCGTTCCTACAGAACTGGCGGTTGGAGCAACATTGACGGTCGGCCCTCCGGCAGCAAATCCACCCGGTACTTACACCGGCAGTTTTGACATAACCCTGGTAATTGAATAATGACGATATAAATAAATGAACAGGCAAAATGATGTTAAAAAATGCATACACCATCCAGTTATCAGCAAAGATGGGTATGCATTCCATTATTTTCCGAAATTTAGCCTTCATCATACTTCTTTTGATTTTCCCGCAGAAATCACCAGTTCTAGCTCAGGATCTGCCGGAATATGACGAAATATCAATATTCCTTGAAATTCCCGGTACCGGCGGAACCGAAATTGATGCTGTAATAAGGGATAATGAACTCTATCTGCCGGTTGCCACTCTGTTTGACTTTCTGAAAATTAAAAATAATATTTCCGCTGACCAGGACATTATTTCGGGTTTTTTTATTAATCCTGATGCAACTTACTCCATAGAAAAACCTCATAACAGGATAATATACGAAGATAATACTTACTCTCTTGAACCTGGAGAACTTATAAGGACGGAATCAAATCTTTATCTCAAATCGGAATACTTCGGTAAGATCTTTGGAATAGAATGTATATTTAATTTCAGGAATCTTTCTGTTTCCCTTAAGAGTAAGCTGGAATTACCCTATATACGTGAGAGGAGGCTGGAAGAAATGCGCCGGAATATCATAAGGCTCAAAGGTGAGTTCGAGGCCGACAGTTCAATTGAAAGAAGCTATCCTCTTTTTAGATTCGGTATGGCCGACTGGTCGGCAATTGCCACCGAAGATTCTGAAAGGGAAACCGAAACAAGATTGAATCTTTCATTGGGAGGAATATTAGCCGGAGGCGAAGCAACTGCAACATTAAACTATAACAGCAATTACTCTTTTAAAGAAAAGCATCAGCATTACCTCTGGCGTTATGCCAACAACGATTTTAAAGCATTCCGGCAGATAAGGCTTGGAAAAATCCCCACACAGGCAGCAACATCACTATTTAATCCTGTGGTCGGGGTTCAGATCACAAATACACCTACAACATACAGGAAAGCTTTTGGGACATACATCGTAAGTGATAAAACCGAACCCGGATGGATTGTCGAACTCTACGTAAATAATGTTCTGATAGATTATGTTAAAGCTGATGGATCCGGATTTTATAAATTCGACGTTCCGCTGGTTTACGGAAATTCAATGGTAAAACTTAAGTTCTATAGTCCATGGGGAGAGGAAAGAACAAAAGAACAAATTATTGTGATACCCTTTAATTTCGTGCCCGTTAAAACAATGGAATATACATTAACATCAGGAATTGTCGAGGATACATTAATGAGCAGATTTTCACGGGCTGCGATCAACTATGGAGTTTCCGCAAAATTAACTGTCGGAGGTGGTTTTGAATATTTATCATCATTGCCTTACAGTAAATTTATGCCCTTTGTCAATCTTTCAGTGAAATTATCCAATAATGTACTTATTACAGGCGATTATATTCACGGAGTAAGAGCCAAAGGGACGCTTTCCTACAGGTTACCCTCAAATTTGCAGGTCGATCTTAACTATACAAGATATAAAAAAGACCAGAAAGCAATCTTTTACAATTATGTGGAAGAAAGGAAAGGAACAATATCAATGCCTTTAAGGATAGGTAAGTTTTCCTCTTTTAACCGGTTGTCTGTTTATCAAATATTGCTTCCTGAAAATAAATATACCAACTGTGAATGGATGCTTTCAGGATCTTTATTCGGTATAAATACCAACCTTACTACATATGCAATGTTAATTCAGGATACTGATCCTTTTGTTTTTACCAATCTGTCGCTGGCGTTAAGAATTCCGGGAGGATTTATAGTAATGCCACAGGCTCAGTATGAATACACACTGCATCAGATAATTTCAGCAAAAATTAAGATTGAGAAAAATCTTCTGAAACACGCATATCTTAATTTATCATACGAAAGGAATTTCAAGAATGAATTGCAACTTGCAGAACTTGGACTTCGTTATGATTTTGCATTCGCCAATACCGGTATTTCTTTCAGACAAATGGACAAATCCACATCAATGGTCCAGTATGCAAGGGGCAGTATAATAAATGACAGAACGACAAGATATCTCGGTGCTGATAACCGGACAAATGTAGGGAAAGGCGGTATTTCTATAATTCCATTTCTTGATCTGAATGGAAACAGCAGGAAAGATCCCGGTGAACCGAAAGCTTATGGTCTGAATCTGCATGCAAACAGCGGTCAGGTAAAAAAAGATGATAAGGATACTACAATATATCTCCTTGGACTTGAGCCTTATACAAAGTGTTTTATAGAACTCGATCCCAACAGCTTTGAAAATATTTCGTGGAGACTAAGCAAAAAAACTCTGAGTGTTTCGGTTGATCCCAACATGGTTAAATTGATTGAGATACCTGTACTGGTGGCAGGTGAAGCAACAGGTACCGTCGAAACTGAAGAGAAAGGAATCAGAAAAGGTCTTGCCCGTATCATAGTCAACTTTGAAACCAGTGGCGGAAAACCTGCCGGAAGGGTACTTTCCGAAGAAGACGGATATTTCAGTTTCCTTGGACTTGCCCCCGGGAAATATAAAGTAAGGATTGATACTGCCCAGCTCCGAAAACTCAATATGACAGCCGAACCGGATTCAATCCGGTTTAACGTTGCAGGAGGAACAGAAGGAGATATTGTTGACGGACTTGGCTTTATCCTGAAAAAAATATCGAAGGATACGATCCGGATAACTGAAGCAGGGGAAACAGGAAAACCATTTACAAGAAAAGACACTGCCTGGATGGTGGTCCATGAAGTTGTTGAAGAACTTGTAACCATTACCGAAGACTCATGGGCAATCCAGCTTGGTGCATTCAGGGTCAGATCAAATGCTGAAAAATACAGGAGAACTCTTGAAAAACTACTGAACAGAAAAGTTGATATAGTGATCGAGGATAATTTCTGGAAGGTCAGAATACCCGACCTGAAAACAAGAGAGGAAGTTGACCGGAGCCTCGGAATCCTGAAGAAAAACGGTGTGACTGAAGTCTGGGTAATACAACTGAAGGCAAAACAGCAGCAAATAATACTCACCGAACGACAGGATACCGTTCTGACAATAACCGAGACAGATGAAATAATAGAAGAACCTTCGTTTGACAAAGCAAGTTCCATTGAAGTTGGCACCTTTGAAAATATTAAGCGTGCACTCGACCTTAAGGATACTCTCTTCACTTCCATTCAAAAACCCGTCCTGATAATAAGAGAAAAGGGCCTGTTCAGAGTCAGGATAACAGGCTTTAAAGATTATGAAGAAATGTTGGAGTTTATTTCTTCTCTGGGTAATACAGGAATAAAAGATGTACGTATCGAAACTACACGAAAAACGAAAGATCATCTCAGGCTGACTGATGAACCTGAGAAAACAGAAAAGGACACTGTTTATAAACCTGAAGATATTCAGATCCAACAGCCTCCTGTTGAAGAAAAGTCGGTTGAACTACAGGAACCCACTGTAGCTATTCAGGTTGGAATATTCCACAAAAAAGCACAGGCACTGAAAGCTAAAAGAAAAATATCAGCCAAACTCAATCTCCCGGTTGAAATTGTACTGCAATGGGATTATTACCATGTGATTGTAACAGGTTTCCATACAAAAGAGGAAACATATAAATATTACCCCGAATTTGCTGCAATAGGTTATCCGGGTGTTTCAGTAATAGAGAATTATATAAAACAGGAATGATCACATTTAATACTTGTTCCGGGATTATGAACTGAATATTTACAATTTAATGATCCATGCACACCAATTTCAGAATTCGTAAATATGAAGCCGGTTTGCGGGATCTAAAGTTTGATCCGCAGGCATTACGGCAATCTGTGATTCAAGAAAAGAACAACAGAAAAAATATTATTGTCTTGTTTATTGCTGCATTTCTGGGATTAACAATAATTATTTATTCGTTCAATATTCAAAACCCGGGAATTGTTTTGAATAACATTAAAGATTTTAACCTGGTCATTCAGGTCGGGGCATTTCAGAAAGAAACCAATGCAACTGTTTATAAAGAAAAACTATCAGCACTTATTGATAAACCTGTAATCATTGTAAATGAAGACGGATTTTTTAAGGTTCAGCTGACAGGATTTAAAACCATTGAAGATATAGAGAAAATAATCCCGGCACTGGGCCTGATCGGAGTAAAAGACTTCTGGATACCTCCGGCTAAAAAAGATGCTGAAATACCCGATTATTCTGTCCTTAAACCTGACACTATTCAGAATATCTTTGATGGAAAAGCTGTAAATAATGCCGGACCGGAGACAATTGACAGTCTGAATACTGAAGAATCACATGCAGCAGAAACGACCTATGCACTTGAGATCGGAGCCTACCGTCAGAAGAACCGCGCTCTTGATGCACAAAGAAAAGTAGTTACAAAACTGAAACTTCATGTTGAAATAGTAGAGCAGTGGAATCGTTATCATGTGATAATTACAGGATTTACTGATAAAGCAGAAATAAACAGATGCATTCCGGAACTTGCCCGGCTGGGTTATGATAAGATATCCGTCATCAGAAACTATGGCAAACAACAGTGATGATTCAATAGCCGGACTAAAAAATTCCTTTCAGGCTTCACTGTTTGGAATTTTTTTATTTAAGAATTATTTTTAAACCATAATGATTTTTACACGGAAAAGAGTTTCCAATATATTATCTATCCTCTTAATATTTTCCTGTCTGGCAATTTATGGGCAGGAATCCCCTGATTTTAATAACCGGGAAAAGACAGCCGATTCCCTGGCATCGATTGAAAACCATAAGGAAGCAGCCGAAATATATAAATCCATAATTGCCGCTCACATAAGGTCTGTTAGAAAAGATGACAGGCTGAGACTGGAATATAAGACAGGGTACAGCCTTATGCAATCGGGCCGGGACATTCAGGCAATACCATATTTCAGAAGAGTTATATCATCTGCAGAAACTTTAACCGGCAATGGTTTAAAAAATGATGCGATGACAGGGCTCGGAAAATCTTATGAATATACCGGGAAACATGATTCTGCTTTTTACTGGTACCTGGAAGCTTATAAACAGGTCAGAGAAACGAACGATACACTCAGGAGAGCGCGTGGTGCGAGAAACATGGCACAGTTGCTCAGAGTATTGAAAAGGTTCGATGAAGCCCGCTTCTATTGCAGCAAAGCTGTTGATC
>CAYQZL010000103.1:0-16081 GCA_964421975.1 uncultured Rikenellaceae bacterium | reverse complement strand
ACACCCATAACTGCACAGGCAACGATCGCTTTTGCACGATCCATTGCATTTTCACCTCTGGTGCCATGTTCCTGGAACGAAGCAAGATGTATTTCATCCGTATCACCTCCTGTAATTGCCATCGCCCTGGTAAAAACAGGTTTGTAATAACCCGGTATATCCCCGGCTATTACAATTCTGTCGAGCTTATATGCCGTAATCTGCTCCCTCAGGAATTTTAGATCAGGCAGAGGCTTCAGCTTCAGGATCTGGACCGTCTCAACTTCAGGCAGATTTGCTGAATATTTTGCTATTGAATCAATATTAAGACTTCTGTTGTCAGCGGTCTGGCAGAAAAATACTCCGGTTCGCATTATTTAATAAATTGATTAAACCTCATCTTTTAATATATATTCCTCATGATCCTTTGTAATAATTCACCGCCGGATCCACGTATCTCAACAATCAGTGGCATCTCACCGGGCAGAGAATGAGTAGCACAGGAGAAGCAGGGATCATAAGCTCTGAAAGCCATTTCTACCATATTAAGTATGCCTTCCTTTACTTCTTCCCCTTTTCTTATAAATCCTTCTGCAGCTTTTTTGATGGACATACATATCGCTGCATTGTTGTTTGTTGTACCTACAATTATATTTACCTTAGTTACAATTCCCCTGTCATCAGTCCAGTAATGATGAGTTAAAGTTCCCCTCTGAGCCTCTACTATACCGACACCCTCTCCGGGAATCGGTCCAGGCTTTGCCCTTAGTTCCTTTCCCGTTATATCCGGATCAAGTGCAAGTTCGAGGAACCTCTCTGCAGAATATAAAAGCTCTATAAGCCTTGCCCAGTGCATTGCGAGCGTTGCATGAACTGGCTTTCCACCAAGGGTATGATACATATGTTCATACTCTTTCTGCGCCAGAGGAGTGGCCATACCATCAGAGGCATTCAGCCTCGATAGCGGTGTGGCATGATAAACACCCGAATTCTGCCCGTCAATAAATCCCTTCCACCCTATTTTCCTGAGAAAAGGAAATTTTAGATAACTCCAGGGTTCAACATGCTCTGCTACATGATCAAGATATTCATCCGGACCATATTTGCATAACTCTTTCCCTTCTGTATCAACAACCCTTACTTTGCCGTTATAAAAATTTACAAGATTATTTTCATCAACAAGCCCCATGGAATGAAGCTTCAGGGAGTATGGGCCGTTAAGTATTAAATTAACATAAGCTTCATTTTTAAGAACAAAGTCATCAAATATCTTTAGCGAGAACCTGGCGAAATCAATAAATCCTTTACCTTTCTCAACCAGATCATCCCTCTCCGCTTCAGTGAGACCTTTTCTGACACCTCCCGGGATATTCATCACCACGAAGGTCTGATGTCCGCCAAGCAAAGCCTGGATTTCCTGGGCAATACGACGCTGTTTAATGACTTCAGTACCAATTTCCTTACCGACTTTCTCTATAAGACCGATTATATTCCTTTTGGCTGCGGGTGCATCAGGGCCGACAACAAAATCAGGCGCTGCTAGCGCATAAAAATGTGCTGTATGGCTATGTATAAAATGAGCCATATAAAAGAGTTCCCTTAATTTCTTTGCCGTTGGTGGAGGATCCACACCGAAAACTGCATCTACAGCTTTACCGGATGCCATATGGTGACAACCGGGACAAACACCGCAGATCTTTGCAGTAATGGCAGGAAGCTCTTCCACCGGTCTTCCCTCACAAAACTTCTCAAATCCCCTCAGTTCAGGGACCTGGAAATAAGCATTACTCACTTCTCCGTCATCATTCAGAAATATTTCTATTTTCCCATGACCTTCAAGCCGGGTAATCGGGTCTATTGTGATCCTTTTCATAATCTTCTCCTTATAAATGAAACTGGCAGACTGAAACGGTAAAATGATCCGGCCGGATCGGGAAGATCTTCCAGTATCCTGCTGATCTCTTCCGGTTCTTTTTCATCAATGATGCCTGCCACGGCCGACATCATCTTTGCACCCGGATCAGCAACACCGGCCGGGGGTCCGTAACAACCACGACACGGAGCATTCCCTTTGATACACCGGTGTCCGCATCCTGCACGGGTTGCAGGACCCATACATAATACTCCCTGTTCCATAAAACAGGTAACACCATCATCCTCGATCTCCCAGGGACGATATAATTTTTTTATACGCTTATTCTCAGTTTTGATCCTTGTACATTCATCACATTGAGTTTTGGTATCTGCTCCGATCACCGACCCTTTTGGAGGAAGTTCGGCACCACTTACTATTGCAGTAAATACTTCCAGTAACCTTTCTGTCTGAGGAGGACATCCCGGAATGAAATAATCCACATCCGTGACCTGGGCAAGTGACCGTACATCATTATAAAATTCCGGTATTTCAAGGATGCCTTCAGGAACTTCAAACTCGGTAAGAGGAGTAGTATTACCGGGATTAATTACAGATTCACTATCTATAAAAACTCTTGTCAGCAATCCTTCTTTTGTAGAAAAATTCGCAAGTCCGGGTATTCCTCCAAGATGTGAACAACTTCCATAAGCAACAAGGATCTTGCTTTTCTTCCTGAGCAATTTGGCCATATGCTCGTTTTCACTGTTCCTGACTGCTCCGTTAAACAGTGTCACATCAATGTGCTGATCCGGCATCTCTTCCACATCCCTGTATTTTATATCGAGGGCTATCGGCCAGAAAACAAGATCAGCAGCAGCAATAACATCAAATAATTTCTCGTGAACATCCAGCACGGATACACAACAACCTCCGCATGCGGAAGCCCAGTAAACGGCAAGTTTCAGTTTTGGCTTTGGATCTTCCATCTTTCAGAATTTAAATTTCAGATTAAGATTTTCACGGTATCTTTGATTTTTGACGGACCAAGCTCGGTAATGGTTTCTGTAAAACTGTTTACAAGTTCGGCAAACTGTTTCCCCTCACTGGCACTGATCCACTCAAGCTTAAGGCGCTCTGATTCAATGCCCATTTGTTTAATGTATTTTTGCAACAGCAGGTACCTGCGGAGACAGCGATAATTACCTTCCTGATAATGGCAGTCCCCGGGGTGACAGCCGCATATCAGAACACCATCAGCACCTTTTGTAAATGCCCTGAGCACAAATGTCGGCTCAATCCGCCCCGAACACATTACTCTCACAGCCCTGACGGTGGATTTGTATTCCATCCTTGATGTCCCTGCAAGATCCGCACCCGTATATGAGCACCAGTTGCACAGAAATGCAATTATCCTGGGTTTGAATTCCACCTTATCTGACATATTTTTAAATCTTAAAATTTTCTGTCCGGAAATAAATTTAAGAAAAAATGAATAATGAGCAAGTAAATCACTAAAAAAATTAAATATATTGTGATTATTTTCACATTATATTCAGTAGGATTTTAACAGATTTAACCGGGATAAGATTTCTGCTATTCTGATTTTTCAGGCCAGTTAGTCCATTTGCTGGTCTTTTGCTGCAATAGCTCGTCAATTTTAATATAAAGCTCTTCGGTTTTAACAGGTTTATCGAGAAAAGCATCAACAGGTAAAAATTCACTATCAGTTTCAGGAGAGAAATTGAATAAGGGCTTTTCGGTATTTATTGCCGTCAGCATCAGTACCGGAATATCCGATACCATTTTATCATATCTGATCTTTTGTGCAAAATCAAATCCTTTTGATTCACCCATGCCTCCAAACATTACATCAAGGATGATCACATCCGGCTTGCTCTTCTTTAATTTATCCCAGCCTTCATCGGGATCATATGCGGATTCTACACTGTATCCGCTGTTTTCAAGTAATTTTGTCAATGCTGCAACCAGATCAACATCATCTTCAATAATCAGGATTTGTGCTTTTTCATTCATACCTTATTCCCTCCAGTTTAATTATACCGGCTATCAGATATACCCTTTCTTCAATTCCCCTTAAATACCCGGATACCCGGAACAGATTTTTCAAATTACAATTTATATAAAATTACTAAAAAACGATATATTAATCCAGATTCTTATGTGAATTAAATGCACAATAAAAATAACAGTATCATTAATTGACTATCCGTATTGATCATAGTTTTCATCGGGTAATTTATTCTGCAAGGATTTTCTTTATACTTGAACTTACATTTTCAAGAATCGAAGGATATGCTTCTTTCAGGGGCATGGTCAATTCTTCACTGAATTCCATGTCCTCAATGATCTCAATTGCAATTATATGTAAATCAACAGGTAATTTCTGATCAAGATTCTCACTTAATCTTAAAGCTGTAATGAAATTAATATCATGCAAACCGGAAAGATGAAGAGTTTCTTTAAACTCAGACGGTTTAAAAAAATAGACTTCACCTGGTATTCCGCCAGATGTTTTTATCGCATCTACCAAAATCACTTTTTCATAATCCCTTATCAACTCCACTATATCTAATCCCCCACAGCAGACAATTTCATATCTGATATTTGACCTCTGATACTTTTCAGAAAGTTCCCTGACAATCCGCGGACCTATTCCGTCATCAGACAGGATCTCATTCCCCAACCCGAGTATCAATACTTTTTTATTTGTCATTTTCAAAGAAGACTGACCTAAGTTACTATTTTCTCTCAATTCTCCCTTTTGAACCTGAGAAGACAAATCTTTTAAAAAAATAATTAAAAATAAACTGATAGCGTAGGAAAATATCCTGAGTTGTTTCTAATCATAAAAATCAAATAGAAAATTAGTAATATCCACATTTAAAATTCACGATTATGAAAACAAAACTTTTTATTTCAGCACTTGTTCTGATGTTTGCAACGGTGCTGGTTAATGCCCAGGAAAAGACTGCAAATCAGGATCAGCAAAATACAACAAACAGGGGTATACAGTGGGTTGATTCAGACAATGACGGTATATGTGATAATTTTGAGGCCCGCAGATCATCAGGCGTCAGAGGAATGGGCCAGGGTTATATGAGAGGTGGACGGCAGGGTCAGCGTTTTTTGCAAGGCGCAGGTCAGGGCCAGAGAATGGGAATGGGTCCCCGCGGTATGAGACAGGGACGCGGACAGGGCAGGAATTATGTCGATGCAAATAATAACGGTATATGCGATTACCGCGAAACTCCTGTCAAAAAATAAAATGTCGGATTTTAAATCTTACCAAGATGAAAACAATTATTAAAAATATCATTACTGGCTCACTACTGGGATTATCTCTTCTTGTCACAGGTGCATGTTCAAAAAATAACAATTCCCTGAATAATGACGATAAGGTCAGTATTATAGATGTTTCAGCCGACGGTAATACAATACTTGCTGCCTCCAGGCTGGCAATTGCGGCATCAGATGATTTTTCATACAGTGAAACTGAACTTGAAATGTTACTTCATATGAAAGAGGAAGAAAAACTTGCAAGAGATGTTTATTCGGCTCTTTCATTAAAATGGAAAATCCCGGTGTTCTCAAATATCTCACGTTCGGAAAATACACACCTGAATGCTGTTATCTGGCTGCTTAAGAACTATGGAGAAGAATATACTGCAGTTGAAGAAGCCGGTAAATTCACAAATCCTGATTTCCAGGATCTATATGATAAACTGGTTGCAAAAGGTTCTGTATCACTTGCCGAAGCTTTAAAAACAGGGGCTTTTATTGAGGACCTGGATATAAAAGACCTTATGGATTATATCGGCAGGGTATCAAATGAAAACATAATAATGGTGTTTGAAAACCTTACCAAAGGTTCCCGTAATCACTTAAGGGCATTCAACAGGATCCTTGTAAGAATGGGAATAACTTACACTCCTTCCTATATAAGTCAGGAGGAATTTGATAAGATAATCAGTTCTCCCCACGAAGCAGGTAACATATATTACAGAGGCAGGTGCATTAATCAGAAATGAGTATAATTTTAAAATAAGCCGGTTGTTTTAAAAAACAACCGGCTTTATTTTTGTTTAAATATCCTTAATTTCATCCATTCTTCATTAATTTCCGTATAATATTGCCGGGATATAAAATCATTAATAATATGAAGCTAAAGAGAAACATAGCCGTCAGTGAATCAGGGTTCCTCTTTGATCCTACAAACGGTGAGTCGTATTCACTGAATGAACAGGGACTGGAAATCCTGAACCTTATGAAAGATGGAAGATCAAATGCCGAAATAACAGTATATATGACTGAAAACTACGATATTACTGCTGATGAATTTGAAAAATATTATATAGATTTCATGGGATTGATGAGACAATTCAAACTTCTGGAAGATGAGCAGTAAAAGAATACTGACTGTAGCTGTTACAGGTCTGAATAACACTGATAACCCCGGTCCGGGAATCCCGGTAATAAGAGCTCTCAGGGAATCCGAAGAATTTGATGTCAGGATCATAGGTCTGGCTTATGAAAACCTTGAGCCGGGAATTTATATGCATAACCTCGTTGACAAAACATATCGTGTCCCTTATCCTTCTGAAGGTTCGGATATTCTGGTAAACAGGTTACTTGAAATAAGCAGGATTGAAAAAATCAATGTCCTTATCCCTAATTTCGATGCTGAATTACGTGCTTTCATGAAATCAGGGAAAAAACTTGCCGAAGCAGGCATCAGTACATTTCTTCCCGAACTCGATATTTTTGAAGAAAGGAGCAAAAACAATCTTCCTGAATTCGGTAAAAAATATGACGTAAAGGTACCTGCAGGAAAGCCAGTTACCAACCTGGATGAACTGAGGGATATCAAAGAAGATTTCGATTATCCTGTTGTTCTCAAAGGTAAATTCTACGATGCATATATAGCCAGTAATTTTGACCAGGCTTCCATGTATTTTCACAAGATCTCTGCAAAATGGGGACTTCCGGTTATAATCCAGGAATATATAAGGGGAACGGAAGTAAATGTTGTAGCACTGGGAGATGGTTACGGAAATACTATAGGAGCCGTCCCGATGAGAAAGCTTTATATAACAGACAAGGGTAAGGCCTGGGCCGGGATAACCCTTGATGATGAAAGAATGCTTGATCTTACCCGCAGAATTATCAAATCAACCCGCTGGAGAGGAGGTATGGAACTGGAACTCATCCGTTCGGATGATGATGAATTTTACCTTATAGAGATCAATCCCCGTATCCCCGCATGGGTATACCTGGCTGTCGGAGCCGGACAAAACCTTCCGGAAGCAATGGTAAAACTGGCCCTGGGAATGAATGTTAAACCTTTTACTGACTATAAGAAAGGGATCATTTTCGTAAGATATTCTTTCGACCTTATTACTGATATAAACGAATTTGAGAAATTATCAATATCAGGAATACTATAAAAATCAAAAAAAATAATGAAAAAGCCATTTGAAAGACCATTGATAAAAAAGATCAGGGCAGGAATGCCTTCAAAATTCGGAATGAGCGTCCAGACTGATCCTGTAACCCATATCGAAAATACATCCGTTGCAGATATTGTTAAACAATATGGATCTCCTGTTTTTGTGATTTCCGAAAAAAGTATCCGCGAAACTTTCAGGGAAGCAAAAAGAGCTTTCGAAACACGATATCCTAAAGTTCAGTTCGCATGGTCTTATAAAACCAACTATCTCGATTCCGTCTGCCGGATCTTCCACCAGGAAGGCTCGTGGGCCGAGGTGGTGTCGGGTTTTGAATATGAGAAAGCTGTCAAAAATAATGTCCCGGGCTCACAGATAATATTTAACGGTCCGGGTAAATCAGATGAAGAGATAATTACCGCCATCGAAAACGATTCATTCATTCATATTGATCATTTCGACGAACTCTATACTATAATAAGTCTTACAAAAAGAACCGGGAAGAAAGCAAAAGTCGCGATCAGGGTAAATATGGATACAGGTATTTATCCGATGTGGGACAGGTTTGGCTTCAACTATGAGAATGGCGAGGCCTGGGATGCCATAAACAGAATAATGATGGATGGCAATCTTGAACTTGTGGGCCTTCATACCCATATAGGTACCTATATACTTTCAACCGATGCTTACCGGATCGCAATGTCAAAGCTTGCAGACCTTGCTTACAGAACCGACAAAAAGCATAATAAAGCTGTTAAGTATATTGATATCGGCGGCGGATTCGCATCAAAAAATACACTGAAGGGTGCCTATTACCAGGGCCGTGACATAGTTCCCGGATTTGACGAATATGCCGAAGCAATTACATCAGCTCTCGTTAATTCAGAAATAAATCCTTCAAAACTACCAATGCTTATTCTGGAAACAGGACGGGCACTCATTGACGAGGCAGGTTATCTGATCGGTACAGTGCTTGCAAATAAACGTCTCGCTGACGGAAGGAGATCAACAATCACAGATACCGGTGTTAATATGCTTTTCACCTCCTTCTGGTATGATCATGAACTTCATCCTGCAAAACCGACATCCGATCATCTTGAAGAAACAACAATTTACGGACCACTGTGCATGAATATCGATGTGGTCCGTAATGCCATCGCTTTCCCACTGCTGAAAAAGGGAGATAATTTTGTTATCAGAAGGGTAGGTGCATATAATATGACCCAATGGATGCAGTTCATTACCTACAGACCTAAAATAGTCCTGATAGATCAAAAGAATAAACTTCATGTAATCCGGGAATCCGAAAACCTGCAAACAGTTTCAGGATTGGAAAATCTTCCCGATCATTTATTATAACATGTTGTGTAGTTTAAATCTTAATATTATAAATTAGTGAGCCATTGTGCCGTTGCGCCTTTGCGCCATTTTTAAAAATCCCATTAAACAATTATGCAGTCCGGAACCATAAAGGATTATCTTAAAGGATGTATAGCAGGAATACTCAACAGCTATTCCCAGATATTCTTTTCAGACAAGAAATTATTCTCAATAATACTCATCCTGATTTCATTTGCAGATATTTATGCCGGCCTTGCAGGCATTCTGTCGGTTTTGGTGGCAAACATCACGGCTGTAATGATGGGCCTGGACAGAAATGTGATCAAAAAAGGTATCTATGGGTACAATAGTCTCCTGGTCGGATTGAGCCTTGGAATATTTTATTCTCCGGGTCCTGTACTTTTCGTCCTTATTCTTCTGGCTTCAATTCTTACCCTGTTCATCTCAGTCAGTCTTCACGGAGTTATAGGTAAATATGCATTGCCCTTTCTGAGTGTCCCTTTTGTACTTGGTGCATGGATAATGGTCCTTGCAACAAGGAACATGACATTTCTGTCAATAAGCGAAAGGGGTATCTTTACTATAAATGAACTCTATACCCTGGGCGGCGATCCATTTGTCAGGCTTTATGAGTGGTGGAACAATATTGCGATCGCAAAACCTCTTAAAGTTTATTTCATATCTCTCGGTGCAATATTATTTCAATATAATGTGTTATCAGGGATAATTCTTGCAGCCGGACTTTTATATGTTTCAAGGATCTCCTTTACTCTTTCACTGATGGGATTCTTTGCAGCATACTTCTTCTATGATTTTGTGGGTGCAGATATCACGGAGATCAATTACAGCTACATAGGTTTCAACTATATTCTGACATCAATTGCCATAGGAGGATTTTTTATAATACCATCCGGTCGTTCTTACCTCTGGTCATTTCTTCTAATACCTATTGTTGCCATATTATCAATAAGTCTTTACTCACTTTTTGTTACGGCAGCACTGCCTGTTTATGCCCTGCCATTTAATATGATAGTGCTCCTCTTCCTGTATGTATTGAAATTCAGGATCAAACCGTCTAAAAAGCTGACAGAGGTTGTTATTCAGCAGAATTCTCCTGAAAAAAACCTCTATTCTTTTGAAAATGATACCGAACGTTTCAGATATGATATGGTACCGATGAGACTTCCTTTTTACGGAACATGGGTTGTGGCACAGGGTTATGAAGGTTCAATTACCCATAAAGGATCATGGCGCCATGCCATGGATTTTGTCATTCATGACCAGGAAGGAAAACAATTTAAAGATAAAGGTGATCTGCCGGAGGATTATTTCTGCTACAACAAACCGGTTCTTGCTCCGGCTGATGGTATCATTGAATCTGTAACCGACAACATTGAAGATAATATTATTGGCAAACCGAATATCAGGGAAAACTGGGGTAATACTGTCATAATAAGACATAACCAGCATGTCTATTCATCTTTAAGTCATCTCCGTAACGGATCAATCATTGTCAGGCCCGGCGAACGTGTCAGACAGGGAAGTGTTATAGGCAAATGCGGTAACTCTGGCAGGTCGCCTTACCCGCATCTTCATTTCCAGGTCCAGACATTACCGTATATCGGATCATATACATTACATTATCCGCTGAGTTATTATATGGAACTGAAGAAGGATGATTTTGAACTGAAAAATTATTCTGTTCCTGAGACAGGCCGGTCAGTATCAAACATCCAGACAAATGAACTTCTTGCAAATGCCTTCGATATTGTACCCGGGAAAAATTTCTGCTTTGAAATGGATAAGAACGGGAAAAAAGAGATCCACAGATGGGAAGTGGATGCAAATGAATATAACATACCTTTTATTAAATGTCTTTCATCGGGAGCAATTGCTTATTTCTCAAATGATGGTAACCTGTTCATGTTCCGCCATTATGAAGGAAAGAAAGATACACTGCTGTATTTCTTTTTTCTCTCCGCTTTTAAGATCCCGTTGGGATTCTACAGGGATATAAGAATACACGATCATTTCCCCTTAAACCTGGTTACAGGCAGATTATTATTATTCCTTCAGGATTTCACAGCGCCATTCCTGAAATTTATACGGTCGGAATACAATCTGAAGTATGATTATATTGATAATGAAGTGATGACAACCCGGCTCCGTTTAGCCTCATCGTCTGCAACTTATTTTATCCGCAGGAGAACCTCGGGATATGAATTCACCATTGAAGTTGATGAAAAAGGCATTTCAGCTTTAACGGTCAGAAATGAAAAAACATCAATAAGTGCCACTTTATGCAAAGAATAACACTGATTATAATAATCTCATTTTTAACATGGCATGGTTTCTCACAGGGAACCATGAGCTTCAGGCAGGCTGACAGTATTACCTATGCTCTTTACAACCAGAAAAACTGGAATGAATTAATCGTCAGGGGTAAAGAAGCTGTCAGCGAAGGCCATGATTATTATTATATGAGAATGAGGCTTGGAATCGCATATCATGAAAAACGGAATTATTCAAAAGCAACAGATAATTTTATCAAAGCCCTTGCATTTAATGCAGGAGATCCTGTAGCGCTGGAATACCTCTTCTATAGTTATTATTTATCAGGAAGATATTTCCAGGCATGGACTATCGTTCAGGAAATTAATCGGGCCGACAGGGAAAGGATTATTAAGGAAAGCGGAATAAAGAAGAATTCATTGACCGCCGAATCCTTTTATCTTAATGCCGGAACGGAGGATATTACATCTGATCCTGCAATGAATTTCACGAATAATGAAGGTGGCAGCCAGGTTGTTACAAAATATTTCATTAATAATGCAGTTTATCTGTCACATCTGACCGGGAAAAGAACTTCTTATTATCATTCATTCACCAATCTGATAAAACATAACCATCTTCATTATTTCGATGGGTTTCTCAGAGCTGATCTCGGAGATCAAAGAGTGATACAGAACCAGTACTATGGAAGGATCAATTTCTTTACACCTTCAGGCTGGATATTCAGTCCGTCTTTTCATATTCTTACTGTCGGTTATCCGCTGATAGCGATCTCTTATTCCGGGTCCGGGACGAATTATTCAACTTATACATATGATGCCAGGACCAATGGATTTGCCGGAGGATTTTCCATAATCAGGACCGGAGGATATGTTTCTTTTTCAGCTGAAGCTGTATATTCAAAGCTGAATAAATCTGAAGAGTTACAGGGAACTTTCGGCCTGACATTCTACCCGGCAGGAAACAGGAATTTGTATCTGGGAGGAAGCATAACCGCAGGTTCAAATCCCGGTGCTGATTCAACGAAATTACGATTGGTAACCAGCTTTATCGCAGGATTTTCAATAAAGAACCATGTCTGGTTTGAATTCTCGGGAGCTGTGGGGAAAATGAAAAACCATACGGAACAAAATGGATTGATCGTCTACAATGGTATTGATTACCCTACGGTTAAGTACAATGGCAGGATCATTGTTCCTTTTTACAAGGCAGGCATTTCCCTTTTTGCCGGTGCAGGTTTCGGGACTTATTCCAGCGAATTCCTTCCCTTTGACGCTGTCAACAATTTTGATCCGAATAAATTGAATTATAATAATTACTCAGTTACAGGAGGCTTGTCATGGAACTTCTGAGAAGAATCTTATTTACCGTACTGCTGTGCTCATTTGCCGGCCAGATAAATTATGCCCAGGATTTCAACCTGAAAAGGGATGCTTTTCTTAAAAGTTATAATGAAGAGGAGAAAAAGCAATATCCGGCAGCTATCAATTCATTGAAAACGGTTTATGATGAAAAATCATATGAAATAAACCTGCGCTTAGGCTGGCTTAATTACCTGGCCGGAAACCATAATGAATCGAGAATGTATTATTCAAAGGCCGTAAATCTGATGCCCTATGCTGTTGAAGCAAAAATGGGAATTGTTTACCCTTTGGCTGCCCTCGGTAATATGAATGAAGTCATTTCACAGTATGAAAAGATCCTGGAGATAACCCCAAATTATTCAATTGCTCTTTTCAGACTTGGATTGATTTATTACGAAAAAGGAGATTATGATAAAGCTTTAAATTATTTTGACAAAGTCGTAAATATGTGGCCCTTTGATTATGACGGACTTGTAATGCTGGGCTGGACATATTTCAGACTGAACAACCTCCGCGAAGCAAAAGTCCTTTTTCAGAAAGCATTATTGCACACCCCCGACGGTAAATCGGCTCTAGAGGGTATGAATCTGATCAAATGACCTTAAGCGGAGTATTGTCTTATATCTTCCGTAAAACTATCTTTGTCAGCCCTGAACAAAATATCATTTCATGAAAAAAAAGGAACGTTTTAACCTCAGAAGTTTTACCAGCTTCTGCCTTGTAATTTCAACAATCATAATGTCATGGTCAGGTTTTATCCTGTATGTTGCACCTCCCGGAAGGATTGCAAACTGGGGTGACTGGAAGCTGATGCTGTTTACCAAAGCCGAGTGGCAGGCTCTTCATACTATCTTCTCATATATGTTCTTCATCCTGTTCGTTATTCACCTGTTCTTTGTGAACTGGAAAACATTCCTTACTTATTTTAAAAGTAAGATCAGAGCAGGATTAAATAAAAAATGGGAGCTTGTTGCAGCCGTAATTGTTTCTGTC
Source organism: uncultured Rikenellaceae bacterium (assembly GCA_964421975.1). Classification (GTDB taxonomy): domain Bacteria; phylum Bacteroidota; class Bacteroidia; order Bacteroidales; family VadinHA17; genus LD21. Next base: position 2,792 of record CAYQZL010000103.1, on the reverse strand, counting down.
ATCTTCTTTATCGGAACCCTGAGATCCTGGACACCATTTGGTCCTGTAATGGCCTTCGGAGAAAAGGTGAAAGAGAGCTGGGACAAAAAATATGAAAGTCCTGAAATTGCACATATGGAAGAGTTTACACTGATAAGGCTGGCAACTGGTTTTCAGGGAGTCACTCCCGAAGAATTACTTTCAACATTGAGGGACAGCAGTATTGCTGTTAATGGTACAGATGTTACTCTTAAAACAATTGCCGCTGAAAATAATGTGACCCCTTCGAGACTTTATGAAATACTCACACGGAAATATTCAAAAAATGAAGAAGTCAACAAATCCGAAGCACCTTCCGGCGTCGGCAAGATGACTATAAATATGGTAGCCTCAAGACTTGAAAAAGATCCTTCCGAACTGATAAAAATAGTAAAGGAAAACGGGATAGAAGCAAATGGTGAAACTACCATGAGAACAATAGCTGACCAGCTTGGAATATCTCCCCATGACCTTTACACCCTCCTGGCCGGGGAATAAGATTTCTAAAGAATTTTATTGATCATTTTACCGGATCACTATCTTCTTTGACGGCGAACGGAGGTTGTTGTATTCAATATTATAATAGTAGACTCCGGGAGAGAATCCGTTAACATTCATTTCGATATAATCAACATGATCGTCAACCGTAAAATTCCTTATCATTTTCCCGTTTGAATCCATAAGGTTCAGTTTGGCAACTCCTGTATTTTCGGGAAGCTGGTATGTCAGTCTGATGACGTCGCTTGCCGGATTCGGATAAGCATTCAGCGTCATATCCAATTCGGCAGAAGCCATGGTTTCGGCAGACACCCAGACTCCCGGCAGGCTATAGATCTTTGTCCATATTAATTCGGGCCAAACAGAATAATCATAGCAGAATGCAAAAAGCTTATACTGTGTATCCCCGCTTTTGTAAACATATATGAATCTGGCTGCATCAATGTCAAGCATATTACTGCCATTTTCGTTGATCACCCGGGAATGATATTTATAATAATATGTTGTTTCTTTGGGCTGAACATATTCATAATAGGTATATACAAGCTCAATATCAGAATCTGAATCGAACAGATTCTGCGATACATATTTGATATCCGCCAGGTAGTTATTGGCCGGGACTGCGCAATTGATGGTTTTGAAAAGGGAATGATCCATATTGTAGATTCTGCACTGACTGTTTGGTACATCCATAAGGAAATACTTATAGCCCATAGTTTCAAGTTTTACCACACCAACCGAATAGTTGTAGGTCTGCTCCAGTGTCAGCTGCCCGCTGACCGTAATTGTCATGCACATGATAATGCCGGCAATCAGAATTAACTTTTTCATAATTTCGGATTTAAGGATCAGGTTTTGTGGGAAATTAATTTTCTTAATATGAAGATATGATGAATTTTTAAAACAGACATACAAAAACGGGGAAAATACAGGGGCAGGGATCAAAGGGCAGAGCAGGGTTTCAATGTTTCAGGGTTTCAACGTTTCAGGGTTTCAACGTTTCAGGAACTTTACCTTGTAACCAGCATCCTGCATCTTGCACCAAAACATAAAAAACCCTGAGCTAAGATAATCTCAGGGTTCTTCCTCACGGGATATCAGTTATCTTTTACCACCGGGTCCTGCGCTTTTCGCCATTTTAGCAGCGGTTTTCTGCGGAACTGCAGTACGTGCACCCTTGTTTTGAGTTGAGGTTTTCTCCTGCTCCATGTATTGTTCCTTGTTTAATGAAGCTTGTTGTTTTTGTTGCTTTTTCAACTCTTTCTGTTGTTTTTTAAGAGCTTTACGTTCTTCATTCCTGGCCTGTTTCTGAGCCTTTGTCATCTGGCCGTTATTCTTATAACCGGCCTGCATGGCTTCCTGTCTTCCGGTCTGAGTCTGAGTCTGGGTCCTGGTTCCGGTTTGTGTCTGGGTCTGAACCTGCGATTGCGTACCCGACTGAGTCTGAGTACGGGTTTGCTCAGTTGTCTGTGCGGTTATGGCTGCACTTACAAAGAGTGCCAAAACAGCCATAAAAAATTGTTTTTTCATAATCTTTCTTTTTTGGATTAGCTGATTATATAAATCAAAAATAAAGCTCTGAAAATGAACAAATGATGAAGTTTCTGCTGAATACAATATAAAATGATAAATAATTGCATCTTTTCAGAATATCCTGTAAATAATATTAATTAGAAATGTAAATCCCTTGGGACTCTGAAAATCCGAATCAGAATATGCAGGCAGAACATAACCCGGTTCTGCTTCAATGTTAATTTTACCGATATTGAATCCGACAGGTAAACCAAGATCAACTTCCATCAGACTGAAAAATGTTGTAGTTGTGCTTGTTGTTCCGCTACCTTTTCCTCCTGTATCGGATGATTTTTTGGGGCTGAATGGTGCAGTAACCCCTATTGTTGTCCCTTCGGAAGTAACTGTTTTAGTCAGAGTCCCGAATAGCATATTAACATAAGGATCAAAGTAGAAGTATGCTTTACCATCCAGTAGTTCCGGTGTTTTGATGAATCTTGAGTTTTTAAGGCTCATATATGCACTGTTTGAACCGGAAAACAGTCCGCCTGCAGAAACAGTTGTATAGATTATTTTCCAGTCAAATCCGAGTGTCAGGTAACCGTATAAAAAACTGTTGAACAAAGTATCTGTGAGTGCACTGTTTACCTGATATCGAGAAAGACCAAGCGATATATCAAACCATGAATTAAAATCGTGACTATACCCGACGGAAAGATCGGAAGAGCGTCGTGTAGGGAAAGAGTGTAGGATAGGGTGGAGTT
>CAYQZL010000102.1:6242-16235 GCA_964421975.1 uncultured Rikenellaceae bacterium | reverse complement strand
AGGTGACTTACAGCTTGGAAAAGAAAATATACATCCGAACTTTGAACTCTTTCCTAGCCGGTTGCCGGACGCCGCTAGCCGGATCATATTGTATTCTGCCCCTTGAAGACTCTTGAATTCTCTGTCGTTTCGAGATGTCCGTCCCAGATAAGTCTTCCGCGCCCTAAGCCGCTTACGGTTGCTGAGGCACGGGTGTCAGCCGAAACAATCATAGAAACATCGTAATGTCCAATGTTAGTTATTAGCGAAAAACGCAAACGGTAACTGTATCTTTTTGGATCTTTAAATATTTCCCAGTTACCTATACTCCCTTCAGCTGTTACACCACCGACTCCGTTATATCCCCTGTTGAAATTTGAACCTGTCTGTAAAATCCCCATATTCCCGTCAATCTTAATGAAGTTAAGCATTGAAGAGACAGGGATCATAGATCCGTATGGATCCTTTAAATAATCAGCAACAAGTACAAAGCTTCTTGCATTAAGGAGAGAATCAAGTATGAAATAGTTTGCAGCCCTCTGGGCTTTCCTGACCTCTTTTCTTTCCTGGCGATCAAGTTTTACATCCTGTGAAAAGCTATTCTGAAATGTCAATAGTAATCCCAAAATCAAAAAGAGGCTTACCGAATTTATTTTTATTGTTTTCATGACCTCTGAGTTTTAATTATTTAATTAAAAGAGGTCAAAATACATGCCACAGACAGATAATCTGTCAGCTTAACGGCTTATTTAACAAAATTTTATGAATTTTAAACCGGAGGCAAATCCTTTTGTTTCAATTTGTCAGTAACTGCATAATTTCTTCAAGCTTGGGGGAGAGGATTATTTCGGTCCGTCTGTTCTTTGCCCTTCCCTCGGCGGTTGCATTGTCTGCTTTTGGGAAGAATTCACCTTTCCCCGATGCGGTAAGGCGTGTTGGTTCTATTCTATAGTCAGTAGATAATATTCTGACTATCGATGTCGCCCTGGCAACGCTAAGATCCCAGTTATCCTTGTATACTGCTGTTTTTATCGGGACATTATCCGTATGACCTTCGACCAGTATATCGATATCGGTATTTTTATCAAGTACATCTCCCAGTACCTTCAGCGCTTCTCTTCCTTTAGATTCGACAGTGGCGCTTCCTGATTTGAACAGAAGTTTATCAGACATTGAAACATATACTTTGCCGTTCTTTATTTCAAGTGATAACTCATCGGGATTAAATCCCAGCAGAGCATTATGTAATATACTGTTCAATCTCCTGGTTATGGAATCCTGTCTGGCAATGATCTTCTGCATTTCTTTCAGAGTTTCCTCGCGTTCAGAAAGCAGTCTTTCTTTCATATCGAGCTCCTGTGATTTTGCCATAAGAGCCTGATTAAGTTGTTCGGTTTGAGATAAGCTATTGTCGATCAATGTATTGTATTTTTGCCGCAGTTCTTTGTTGGCAGCAATCTGATCATTGTACATATCACTTATTTCATTATGTTTTCTTGTCATTTCTGCAAGGTCGCTTTTCAATCCGGCATTTTCAGCTTCTTTCAGCTCCAGATCGGCACAGGCAATATCTCTTTCACGTACAACATTTCTCAGGTTCTTACTCCATGTTAAGGGAGTTTTTGCCGGCCTGGGCTCACCGCATCTGTAAACAGGTGCACAGGAACCGGCGAGTATCAGTAAAATTAACGGGAGTACGGCATAACTGATCTTTCTCATTTCAATATTGTTTTAAATTAAAATACATGTAAAAAGTCATCTGCGGATCATCCGTTCTCAAATATATGTTTTCTTTTGATTAACCGGAAAAATCATTGAAACTTTATAGAGTAGCCACAGCCTTTTTTGTTTCAAGCAGATGAAGATATGCCATGTGGTCATATTCTGCTTTTGCCCTTCTTGTTTCCCAGCTTTTCTCAAGTACATCAAGCGCTTCCCGGTATCTTCCCAGTTTATACAAACCCCAGCCTTTACAGTCGGAATAGATCCATTCATACTGACCCTGACTCATTTCAAGTGTTTTATCAGCGAGCTTCAGTCCCTCTTCAATATTCCTTTCCTTATCTATCAGGAAGTAAGCAAGATAATAAGTCCACCAAGGTGATGTACTATCAAGGCTGACTGATTTACGGAAAGCTTCCTCGGCTTTGTCGGGCATATTCGCCTGTGTGTATGCCCATCCCAGATTACGTTCAAGGGCTGATTCTGACCATGCATTATTTATGTAGATAGACCTGTATTGTTGAAGTAATTTGCCGGAAGTGGTAGTATCTCCGGTAACAAGAGACAGAATGAGTTTTCTCCATACAAGAGAAGGTTCTCCGGGGAAATCCTCATCAGCCTTCTGGTAAAGTTTTTCTTCCTTTTTATATTGTCCGGTGCGGTTATAAGCATAGCCAAGTTCTATATAATTGTAAACCCACCATGGTTTAACATCCATTTTCTCAAATATCTCAAGGGATTTCTCAAAATAAGGGATTGCATTTTCATACTGTAACATTCCGGAATAATTCAGTCCTATATCATACCAGGTGCCCGGAAACTTGTCATCCATTTCGAGGAATTGCTCCAGGTATTTTATTTCTTCAACGGGTGTTTCATGAAAAGAAGCATGATTTGAATTTGTAAGTATCTGGAGTCGTAATGGCATCTGATCGATATTCTCATATGCTTTATCGCTCCATTTTCTGGCTTCCTCATAAAAACCCTCGTTTAAATAAGCTACCGATATCATTAATTTCATATGGTGATATGAGGAATCAAGTTCCAGGGCCTTTTCAAACATTTGTCTTGCCACCGGGTAATTTCTTTTGCTTCTTGCCGATTCTCCCTGAAGATAATATCTGTAAGCTTCAGGAGAAGTTGTAAGAGGCCTGTGCTGAAGATAAACAGGCAATTCTCTTATCAGCTTGGAAATTATAAGGAAATCCATCACCATCGTGGACAGAGAATCGATGGAAAACAGCATTCTGTCAGATGTTCCTTCAATCTGAAAAGATTTGTATACTTCATCTGTTTCTGAATCGATGATCTGTGCATTAATACGTGCAACCGGACCTGCACGGTTAATGCTGCCGGAAATGAACATCTCAGTTTCTAGTTTACGTGATATAATTCTGGCAATTGAAGGGATCACGGATGCATAATTTGCACCGGACTCATTCTGAATCAGCCTGTTTACCGATTCTTTGTGCCTTATTTTCAGATCCGGAGAATTTGAAAGTGTTGTGATCAGATTATCCTGGATACCATCCTGCCATATGTTCCATGTTGAATCATTCGTCAGATTCTGGAAAGGCATTATGGCGACTGATATTCTGTCACCATAAGACTGAAGCGCCTCGAAACGGTCTTTCCTGAATAATTTCGGTAACAGGAAGACAGCCGAAAGGAAAAGAATCGAAAACAGCATTAATCCGGAAAGTATCTTTTGTCTGTATTTTTCACGCGATCTTAAAGATCCCTTTTTTGTATGATCATCAGATATCCGGTCCCTGGCTGAAGGAACATCCGTAACACCGGCTCTTTCTTCTTCAGTCCTGCTTTCTTTCCATCTCAGATACCATTTGATAATTATATTGAGATTGATCAGCACAGGTTTTACCTGTTCCGGTTCAAATTCTTTTGGATGAGCCCCGTAATTTGACAGATCATTAAGGCCATGCATGGATGTAATAATATGCGGAGGCACTTTTTCTTCCTTATGCAGTTTGTCAAGGATCCCTTTGAGTGGTTCGGTCTTTCTCGGGCGTTTTAATTCGCATTCACAGAGATCCGTAACTATTGTTTCCAGACATCTTCTCGAATATAGAAGTATCATGTTTTCATCATCAGCGCTTACCAGTCGCTCAAGTTCCTTTTCCAGATCCGGGCATTCACCTTTTAAAGATTCATACACCTTGCGGATTTCTTTGATTTCGGCTGACCAGATTTCCATATTTTTAATAATTATAAGTTACAATTCGAATCAGATCAGTTACTGAGATCAGGTTCACATAGATCATTAATTATCCTGAAGCAGAGTTCGAGTACTCAGTATCTGTCAATTTCTTATCAAAGTTAAATTATCCTGATGCCAAAGTCAAGTAAAGGACTGAACATAAAGATCAAAAAACAGATCCTGTCATGCAGGTGAATGCCAATCCTGCTTAACATAATTAATTTTCTATTAAACCAGGAATGATTAAAGGAAAGAAATTTCATTTATCCGGCAGGAGTAGTGCCTTTGTAAAATAAAATTGAATAACTTGCTTTAGGGTATTCATTAATATGAACTTAAAAATTGGTAAGATGAAAAAATTGATTAAAAATGTAATAATGATATCCGGGTTATTATTGACCGGATCATTGATATGTCAGGCTCAGGACTGGCCGGAGTGGCGTGGTGTGAACCGGGAAGGCAGGGCAGCGGGTTTCAGGGCTCCGGCGGAATGGCCTCAGCAGCTGAATCAGTCATGGAAAGTTACAGTAGGACTTGGAGACGCAACTCCTGCACTTGTAAAGGACAGGCTATACCTTTTTACCAAAATAGGAGATGATGAAGTTCTTCAGTGCCTTGATGCATCATCGGGGAGACAGATCTGGAAATCGTCACCTTATCCCTCGGTTGCTGTTACAGGACCTGCATCATCCCATCCCGGACCAAGAAGTTCTCCTGCTCTTTCCGGAGGCAGGGTAGTGACGGTAGGGGTAGCCGGGGATGTTGCATGTTTTGATGCTGCATCCGGCAAACTGCTGTGGAGAAATGAAGATTATAAGGGTGCAGTTCCCCAATTCTATACAGGGATTTCTCCCCTGATAAGTGACGGAGTTTGTTATGTAAATCTGGGAGGACCCCAGACCGGTCAGGTTGTGGCATTTGATCTTGCCACAGGTGCTGTAAAATGGAAAACAGCCGGAGAAGGACCGACGTACGGATCCCCGGTTCTCATAAGCATAGACGGATCGAAGCAGATCCTGTTCCAGTCTCAGACCAAACTGATGAGTCTGGATATTAAAGACGGGAAATTGCTATGGGAATATGCCACACCGGTTGGCACAGGAAGGGTCCAGAACGCAGCAAGTCCGGTTGTGGAGGGGAACCGGGTATACTACACCGGACTGAATAACGGCGTCAATGCAATAGAGATCACGAAAAAAGGTAATGAATTTATTGTAAATAAATTATGGACCAATCACAATTTCAGTACATCTTACTGTACTCCGCTGCTGAAAGACGGATATCTTTATGCTTTTTCGAATAATTCAAGACTTTTCTGTATAAATGCGCTTAACGGGCAAACAGGATGGACAGATGACAGGGCATTTCAGAATTTCGGATCCCTGGTAGATGCCGGATCAGTCATTATCGGATTAACAAGCAATTCAAATTTTATTGTTCTGAAGCCTGACGGTCAGAAACTAAACCAGATCGCACTTATAAAACTTGCTGAAACAGGGATTTATGCACATCCTGTTATTTCGGGGAACAGGATTTATATTAAAGATAATGAGTCTATGACAATGTTTGTACTATAAAGTCCCGTTGTTGACTTATTAAAAATCCGCTAAAAAATATTTGAGGAATTACTAAAATCTATACTGATAAGGGATTCGCTATTAGTGTTAAATACCTTTATTGAATTAATAATTAATTAATGTCCGGCGATACGGATAAAGCAATATCTGCTTATAAAGAAATAATTCAAACGGATGCATATCTCGGCTGGGAAGCTCAGGAATGTTGGATTCAGGCTCATTATAATCTGGGAATACTATATGAAAAAAAGGGAGAATACGCACAGGCAGTAAAATATTACAAGGATTTTTTAAATATCTGGAGCGATGGAGACAATGATCTGCCAGAATTGATAGATGTAAAAGCAAGGTTGCTGAAGTTAAAAGAATGGGATGAATAAGCAGGGCATGTCATGAAATTATAAATGAAAAGATTAAGAAGAACCAATATAGAAATGAATCGAATCATTCCCCGGTTTTATACCTGATTGTCTCCTCTGACCAATAACGGAGTTTGTTAAATTAAAGACAATGAGACTCTGAATATGTTAACATGTGAGAATAAAAGGTCATTCTCCAAGGTAAGCACAAATCAGGGAGTTATCGTTCCTGGCAAAGACATGTCGATTTGCGAAAGCCGGATGACTCCATGTTACCCCTGTTCCGTTGCGGTTCAATTGTCCGGTGGTCGGTTCTATCAGCCTGGCACGACTCAAAATTTTCAATCCCTGCGGGGATAGTTCAGTGATTAAAAGTTCTCCGTGTTCATTGAACATCCAGGTTTGTTCTCCATTCTGGATAAAATGGATATTAGCCCATCTGTTTTTTGTCACTGCAGAAAGATTCTCCCACATACGGTCGCCTGTTAAAAGCCGGAGGCAGCGTAATTCTCCATAACTGTCAACTCCGTAAATGCAGTCATCTTTGATCAATGGTGTATTAATAACACAATGGAGAGCATCGGTTTTATATTCACTTTCTCCCACCCGTAACCATATTTTTTCAGCAGTGATTGATTGACGGCTGAGTTTTACCAGTAATGAGCCGCTATAGAAACAGCTCACGAACAGGTAATCACCGTACCTGACCGGTGTTGAGATTCCCATTCCCATCTTAACTGAAAAAGGTATCTTCCAGTACACCTTTCCCGTTTCCGGATCCAGACCGTTAAGATTATCAGCTGTCCAGACCACAACGACAGGCTTACCTGCCTGTTGGATCAGGACAGGGGGTGAGTAGGAGATCTTATCATTCATTGAACGCCATATCTCCTTCCCGGAATTCTTATCAAGTGCAATAACGGAAGCGCTCATGCTTCCACCTATCTGTATTATTATTCTGTTCTCGTATATCAGGGGAGTAGAAGCAATACCCCAGATGGGCATTTTTATCTGATATTCACGGTTCAGGTCATGCTGCCATAAGACAGAACCGGTTTTTGCATCAAAGCAGAATAAATTACCAACGGTTCCCAGGGAGTATGCTTTTTCGTCATTTATAACAACAGATGCGCGTGGTCCGTTCGGGTAACCAACATTCCCATACTGGCATGCATAACTGTAAGTCCAGATTGTATTCCCGTTTTTGGCGTCCACGCAGAGTACTCTCTCCGAGGCTGCAGGTTTCTCCGGCCGGTCGGTAATATAGACTCTGCCTCCGGATACTGTCGGGCCGCTGTAACCCGGTCCACAGGGAATACTCCATTTCAGGGGAATTGTTTTACCATTAAATTTCTTTACAATACCTGACTCTTTCCAAATGCCGTCGCGGTTATTTCCTCGCCAGTCCGGCCAATCCATGGAAGACACAGAGGTAAAAAATAATAATCCCGTAATTATCAGAGTTAATTTATTAAGATTTAACATCGACATTTATTTTCAGTTAAGTCCGGATTCAGATCATCTGCAAAAAAAAGTGATTTTTGATTAATTAAAGGCATACCTGAAGATTATTTTATAACACATTATGAGGTTAGCCATTTCATAAGGTAGTATTTGTCGGTTTATAAGGTCTTACTTACCTTAAAATACAGATATACAATAATATATTTGCCAATGAGATAGATTTCGTTGACTTCAATCAGAAAATAGTTTAACTTCCATGAATTATTAATTAATAAGAGTAATCATGAAATCCAATGGACGGAAATCATTTTTGGCAAGTATTCCAAGCTGGGCATTGGCACTTATTGCGATGTTCTTGATTTTTATCGTATTGATGGTAATAGGTGAGAGCGTAAAAGCCGAAACTGTTGCAGAAGAAGTGTTATTCTATCTCATTTGGGGTATCGTAAATGCAGTTTGTTGCTTCTTTATTGTCAGGCAAAATCCCAAAAGCGTGTGGTATGTTCCATTAATAATTAATTCCATTTTTATTATTCCGGCAATTGCAGAGCCAATGAAACTATCTGACTGGATTGGTATAGGTGGGATTCTGGTACTGTCATTCATTGGTTCAATTGTTGGAGCAAGGATGGGGAGGAGAAAAGCCGTTTCTGACAATACTTAACCTGTTACATGTTGCCGGGAGAATGTATTAAATTCCTCCCATGATAATCCCCTGTTCTATTGTCATTTCGAGCGAAGCGAGAAATCTGTCGCGAATTGCATGGTGATTATCCATGGCTTCCTCGAGTAATACTTTCATACATCCCTGTACCATAGTCCGGAATCACCAGGGAGGGTCTCCAACTCTTTCATACATTACAAAACGTCCATGAGTATTTTATTCTGATTTTAGGACTATTGAGCAGACAGGTTACTGGAATTTGGTGGGGCTACAACAGGTTTATAAAAAAACCCTGTATATCAATTGATTACAGGGTTAAAAAGTAGTCCATAGGGGACGTCAAACAGTTAACTTTCACAAATTTGCTCTGCTTGTAGATTCATGGAATTTAATTAAATACAGCTATTTACAAAAGGATTTAATTAAGCCGGATTAAATTAGATTAAAAAATCGTGGGGAAAATGTGGGGAAGAGTTATCTTTGTATTATTATCCACAACGTTTACAAAATGGCGACCATCAGTTTTATTGTTAGATCAGACAGAAAGAAACAACCTGCTACAATTTATTTAAGGTTCAGGGATGGGAGAAAAACCGATATAATTGTACAGACTCCGGAAAGGATTTTCCCGGAATACTGGAGCAACAAAACTCAATCATTCAGGCAGAGAATTCTATATACCGAAATATTCACTGAAGAAAATAAAGTGGGGATCGAAGAAAAATTCTCCAGGATGAGGGATTTTATTCTTAATGAACTTTTTAACCTGAAAGGTAATGCAGTCACAAAGGAATGGTTGAAAACCATTATTGATAAATTCTATGATAAAAGAAACGCAGGAACTGAAAATCTTTCTCAATATATTGAAAGATATCACAGTGAAGCGACCAATGGAAAGAGATTAACCTATTATGACAAAAAAATATACTCATACGGTTACTTAAAGAATATAAAGGGTTTTCAGAACCTGTTTAATGAGTATCAGGGTATTTATACAGAAAAGAGATTAAATGAACTTAAAGAGAAAAACGAAACGCCACGCCCATATAAACCGGTAAGCTTTGAAAATATTACAATAGACTTTTATAATGATTTTGTCAATTTCTGTAAGCAAAGAAATCACAGCCCAAATACAATCGGTAAGTATGTGAAGATTTTAAAGGGATTGATGAAGCAAGCAAAGGAGGAAGGTTTGCACAACCAGACTGAATTTGAGAGGAAAAGCTTTAAAATAATAGGAGAGATGGTCCATAATATTTACCTGAATGAATCAGAGATAAAGAAGATCTTTGAATTGGACCTTAAAGATAGTCCTCTTTATGAATCAGCCAGAGATATTTTCCTTGTCGGATGTTACACGGCTCAAAGATTCTCTGATTATTCAAAAATATCCCCATCCAACCTTAAGGTTTTAAATAACGGGAAAAAAGTAATTGAGCTAATCCAACAAAAAACAGGAGAGAAAGTTATTATTCCTGTAAGATCCGAGTTAGAAGAAATATTGAAGAGATATGATTATAATCTTCCGAAATGTTACGAACAAAAAGTTAATGACAGGATCAAGAAAATAGCTGTAATGGCTGGTATTTCTGATTTAATCAAAATGGAATATACAAGGGGAGGGCTGAAGGTAAAAAAAGAAATTCCAAAAAATGAGCTTGTTGTAACTCATACAGCTCGAAGATCCGGTTGCACCAATATGTATCTGGCCGGGATCCCAACTATCGATATTATGAAGATATCCGGTCATAAAACTGAAAAGGAGTTTTTAAAATACATTAATGTATCAAAAGAAGAAACGGCAATCAATCTCTCAGATCACCCATATTTCAATAAGACCGGATTAAAGGTCATTTAATTTTTTTCAAATCTATGAATGCAGAATTAAAACCGGAACGAAGGGAAATGATCAACTCTTTCGTTCATGAACTGGGCCATTTAATGGCAGTGGAAAGACCTTCTCGTGATTTTCTAAATAATTGGTTAATGCAGAGATTATTAATGTTGCAA
>CAYQZL010000102.1:0-6232 GCA_964421975.1 uncultured Rikenellaceae bacterium | reverse complement strand
GGAGTTCAGACGTGTGCTCTTCCGATCTTTAATTCATCTAAAATTATTGATGTTTGTTATTTAGGTACGATACAGTCCTTCTTTTCTCTGATACAAGACCACATAAAAAATGAATCCAGTGCTATTACTTCTTTAAAAAAACGTTCACTGGCGGATATCGCATTACAATATGTATGGGAAGGGAAGATCATTACAAATCAAAATAAAGATGAAATTGCAAAATCGTTTCCTGAATTAAAACTGAAAAATGGAAATAAGCTGATACAGAAATATTATTACTATAATTCTAAAAGTAATCGTATAGGGGACAGGGGAGATTTGGAGAAAAATAAACGCCATTTGACTTTATTGGAAAAAACAATAAAGTGTTTGCAAATAGAAAGTGATATAAAATACGCTGAAAAAGAGATAAATACATTTAAGAAGAACGTAAAAGAAGTAAGCGGCCAAACTTTGTAACCGTTTACAACCGGTTTCAAAATGGTATCAAAGCAAATATTTGACCATTAATTTAACAATGGTCAGATATGAATATTAATCCATTCGATACTATTGAAGAAAAGCTCAATCAAATTGAGAGATTAATCCTTAGGCTTACAGAGGATAAATCAGGTGAAAAGAAGATTATCAATTATTTATCCCGTCAGGAAGCTGCAAATCTTTTAAAAATCTCTTTACCGACACTAAATGAATATACTCGAACTGGTATTATCAAAGGTTCCAGGGTAGGATCAAGAGTTCTGTACCTGGAAGAGGACATAATTAACGCGGTAAAGGAAATCCCGGTTCTAAAATACAAAAGGACCTAATCATGAAAGCCAGACGGACTTCCCCGGGATTGATTGAGAATGCTATTTCAGATAAATGGATCAGGCAACTTGCTTTTTTCCATTTAATGAAATTACGATTTACTAATTCCTGCATTTACAATTTCAGGAGCCGGATGGATGAAATTTCAGGACTTTTTGGCATTTCAACAAAAACATTTTATAATCATCTTAATATTCTCAGATCAAAAGATTTAATTTTTGATCACTCAACCAATCTGATGTTGGCGAAAATTAAATGCCGAAGAAAGTCTCTTATTGAGATAGATGAAAATTATAGTTTATGGGATGTGACCTGTTTACTATATGCTAAATTGATTGAACGAAAAGCAAGACAACAAGCATTCAAGGTATCTTTACGAAGGTTTGGAAGGGGTGAAAAGCTTAATAGCGAGCTTTGTGAAAATCCCTTCCACCCTTCATTATCTTATAGAACAATAGCAAAGCTACTAAGTATTTCAGAATACACAGCATACAAAATCATTTATAATCTTAATAGACTTCGGATTATTGACATTGAGAAACCAAAAGCGCGAATTATTTCGAGAGACTTTACCGGTCTGAAATATATAGAGGATTTACCAGGTCACCGGTTTAATATCGGAAATAGACTCTATGAAATGTATGGGACAAAAATTATTTTTCTGAAGTATCCTGTTTACCTGAAAAAAATTACGTTGAGTCAATATCTAAAATATAATAAACAGATCAACAAAGACTTGTAAAAAAAATAACAACCTTAATAGCGTATTAATAGAAATACAGGCTTATTAAAAAAATGGAAGTAAGGTAGGTAAATGAAGGTTTGTGAATTTTGTGAAGCCGGAATTATAAAAAAGTTCAGAATATTTAGTTTATGGTTTAAATTACTCCACATAGAATCAGAAGAATGACTGAGAATAATTAAGGTAAAGATGAGAAATCCCACAGAACGGCAGATAATAATATAATTATGTTTGATTGAATCTTAAAGGTAAAATGGGTGGTAACATAAAAGGTAAAATGAAATGGCAAAAGGATTGAGTAATCATCAGAAAGCGATTCTACGGATTTTAAGTACTCTAAATGGATGTCGGTATTACTCCGAATTTATACCAAAGGTAAAAACAACGCTTTATCCAAATTTATGGATCAAGGTTAAGTGGGATCTGCGTACCGGAATTGAGTGTAAGAATTGGGGAGATGATTTAGCTGAGAAAAACAGCGCAAGGGTGACTCTAAGTAAATCTATTACCAGACTCATAAATCGAAAATTGATCGAACAGAAACAGACAGAAGGTTGGGAGATACGAATATTTTTAACTTCCTCTGGTTGGTTATTGGTTAATGAACGTTAACCAATATAGAATAACAGGAAATTATGTGGATTAAGATTACTTATCTGGATATAAAGAATTTATGGCCATGTTAACATCTAATATCATTCCGAAGATTTACAACATTTATTACAAATACAGACCATGTGTAAGAAAAATAATTCCCAATTTCTCTTGGTATAACGTTATTTTTGTTCGTTTTATCAGGAGTGATGAGTACGCATGTATGAGTGGGGTTTCAAGGTGAAAATAGGTAAATTTATACAAATAAATTAAAGAGTTCATACACAAGTCAATAGAGATAAAGAAGTATATTAATAATATTGACTTTTATTAGTTTTCAGATGGCCAGCAACTGAACATCAGCAGATCTTGCATAATATTCTGTAAGACAGTGAGATAACTTAAGCAGTAAACTTATCTTATCCTTACTTATATATATCTATATTATTATATCTCTCTGTTCTTATTTCTGGTTAAAATAAGTGAGATGGTATAGTAAATAAATGAGGAAAAACCATTAGCATATTTTAAAACCTTCTGAATCCGGAATACCTAATCATATTCGCACATTAGCAACTGATTCTATTTTTGGAATATTTAATTCTCTCCTAAAAGTCGGAAAATTGTTAATGCCACAAAGGCCCAAAGGCACAAAACTTCACAAAGAGCTATTAATTAATTATTCCTGGTGCAGCTTGGTGTCTTAGTCTTTATATTTGATACAGACAATTTTACTATCTTTACGAAATGGAAAATGAAAAATCAATAGTGCTTAATAAGATCAAATCAATTATAAAACAGATTGATCCTCAAGCTGAAGTTATTCTTTATGGCTCAAGAGCCAGAGGAGACGAAAGACCTGATTCTGACTGGGATCTTTTAATCCTTGTCAATACCAAAGCAGATCTGGATTATGAACGGATTTTTCGTCATAAGCTTTTTGATTTGGAACTCGAGCTTGAGCAATCCTTTTCTGTTACTGTCCATAATAAAAATGAATGGAAACTAAAACATTGGGTAACACCACTTTATCAAAATATTGCCAGAGAAGGAATAAGGATATAGATGTGAAAAGAGCCACTCAGGAAGATTATATAAAGTATAGATTAGAAAGAGCATGGAAAACTCTCGAAGATGCAAAATACCTTGCATCTATAAAAAGTTGGGACTCATCCATTAATAGGTTATACTATGCGTGTTTTTATTCTGTACTCGCATTATTTTCAAAATACCAAATTATTAGTCATAGACATTCAGGTGTAAAAACTCAATTCGCACTTCACTTCATTAAAACAGGATTACTTGACAAAGAATCGGGAAAACTATTGGGAGATCTCTTTGACCTTAGACAAAAAGGTGATTATAGTGACTTCCTTGACATTGAAGAGAAACATGTGATACCTATGATTCCAAAAGTTGAAGAATTTTTAAATAAAATTCAATCATTATTAAAGAATAACACCAGCACATAATTGCAAAAACGGACAGGCTGACCACCTGAAGCCGGACTAAACTGAATAAGAATGCACAGAGCGCAGGGCTCAGGGCAAAGGGCACAGGGTAATAGTAGTTACTATAAGCCATAATTCGTTTCACAGTAAATCGTTAAATTGAACTGTAATACGCGCTGTCAGCACTCTGCTCTCAGCTCTGAGCCCTGAGCATTGCGCGAATTGCTCCCACCTACGTCACTACTTTCGTTAAAGCTACAGTTGTCATAGAATGCTTCGGTGGGCACAGCAGGGCGCAGGTCACGCTACTTCGCTTCCTCTTTCATTTCATTACAGAGGACAAAGAAAACTCCAGTGGGCCAACCAGAATGCCGAGAAGAAGCGAGTGATTATGTTCTGGTTGTCCGGTTTTGACCGATATTTACCCAAAATTACCAATTTTTACCAGTTTTACCAGGTTGATATTTCACAGCAATTTCTTAAATTTATTTAGAATATTCAGGAGCTGTCCAATAATATTCAGGAGCTGTCCAATAATATTAAGGAGAGAACGCTAAAGAAATATTATTATTAACCTGAAAGAGAAGGGCAGGAAGTTTTGCTCTGACCTCTGCGCCATGCGCAACCTCCTGCCCGGACCTTTTTCAAACAAGAAAGGAGGTTTACCGGCAAAGATAAATGTTTTAACCGGACTGTCGCCATGCAGTTAAATGAACCCGAAGTTGAAACAAAAAATCAATTTTATTAATACTTAAATTTTTACAGAAATGAAAAAACTCAATAAATTGCAGATAAATCATGAAAAATTGATGAATAATGATGAACTGTTAGCTCTTAGAGGTGGATACGGTGATGTAGCTTGTGCATGTAAAAAAGATGGTATTACTCTCTGCACAGGGGATGACACGGTGAATAATTGTGGTGACGGATATGGTAGTTGCAAACAATGGTGTAATTATTACTGTCCGGATTATGTATATGCAATCTGTGTAGGATGATAAAAAAAATTCCGGGAAGGGAACCAGCATTCCCTTCCTTAAAATCAATCTCTATGTAAAGTTCTTTTTAGAAACAAAAACAAAAACATGAAAGCAATTGTTAAAATTCTGATAATAATCATAGGTACAGCAAGTTGCCAGATTTCGACAAAAAAGGAAGAAAGTAAAATAAGGACTTTTAATTTAAGAGAAAAGCCTGAAATCTCAGAAATCAAACTTTCTGATTTGGGATTTGTTGACATTGAATATATACCATTGGAGACTACTGATCAAAGTGCGATAGGGCGTTTTGGTCTGAGGTCAGTAACAGATAGGTTTATAATTGGCGATAGTTTTTATATTATCAAGCAATTTAATTCTATAGTAAAATTCAGAGATGATGGATCTTTTGAAACCAGAATCGGGACTTTAGGAAGAGGGCCAAATGAATTTCAGGTTGCACATGATATAGATTTAGATGTTGAGAATAATAAATTGTATTTAGTTTCCGGTTTTCAGGAGAAATGTAATGTTTATTCGGAAAGCGGAGAGTTTGTAAGAACATTTAAGATTCCATTTCACGGACCCGTTCAATTCCGGTTTGATAATAATAAAATTCTGTGCTATTTTGAAAATCTTCAGGGAAATATTGAAAACAGTTATGTAGTGACAGATACTTTAGGGGAAATTCTTAAGAATTTCCCTAATAAGTATCCTTTCACTCTGAATAAAACTGGTGTCGTCGGGATTGGAAGAGAAAATCTTTTTTATCAATTTAATAGAAGACTTTTTAAGAAAGAAGTATATTCTGATACCATATATGTATTTGAAGACATGGTTTTTAAACCTCACATTGTCATTGATGTTGGGAACAGGCTATTAACTCCGGAAGTACGTGCTCAAGGAGATGCTAATTATCTCGGGGAGAATTATATGAGTCCAAGACACCTGTTTGAATTTGGTGATTATATTTATTATGAATATACTTACAGTTTTGTCCGTCTTAAAAGCAATATAAGATACGGCCTTATAGGATCAAAAACAACTGATTTTCAGGCTTTCATTGATGCAGATCAAGGATTAATAAATGACCTGGACGGTGGACTTAACCTCCTGCCCGAAACAATAAAGGATAATAATACGCTAATTAGTTGGACTGAAGCCATTAATATAAAAAAACATATTACTTCCGACAAATTTAGAAATTCACGTCCGAAATATCCTGAAAAGAAAAAAGAACTTGAGAAACTGGCAAACAGTCTTAAGGAGACTGACAATCCGGTTTTGATGCTGGTGAGATTGAAAGAGTGAACAAACAACCAGGGACAAGCAGCTCAGGGCTCCCTCCTTCGCTTCCTCCTTCATTTCATTTCAGAGGACAAAGAAAGCTCCGGAGGGCAAAGCAGGGCTCCCTCCTTCGCTTCCTCCTTCATTTTATTTCGGAGGACAAAAAAAACTCCAGTGGTCCAACCAGAATGCCGAAAAGAAGAGCGTAATTATGCTCTGGTTGTCCGGTTTTGACCGATATTTACCCAAAATTACCGATTATTACCAGTTTTTTCCTGCCAATATTTCTCAACAATTTCATAAATTTATCTAAAACATTAATCAGCTTTTATACTAAGATTAATGATAAAGTGGAATGTTAGCAAAAAGTG
>CAYQZL010000101.1:0-16343 GCA_964421975.1 uncultured Rikenellaceae bacterium | reverse complement strand
CAGACACCTATTGCAAGTCCTCCGGTGGTAAATTCCATCTCAGGTTGAAAATGCGGACCCTGGCCGATCTTTGATCCTCTCCAGATGTACATCGAATAAATGTCAAAACCCGCATTAAGATCAGAATCCCTTTCTGATGCGCTCAATGCAACCTGTCCTGATATATCCGGGATGGCCAGGAGTGTTAAAATAATGATAAATGCCGGGATCTTCATATTTGCAAAAATCATATATTTATCTAATCTTATCCATTAACAGAGCCGGAAGATATAAACAATTAATTCAAAATGTTATCGTCCGGCCTATTAGGAACCATAAATTAAAAATTGAAAAAGAGAATGATCAAGAAAAATAAACATTACCTGATTTTTGCCCTGATAATTATACTCGCAATTTTTCTACTGTCAAACAAACTGATATTATGGGGATTGATCGTTTTTACAGGCGGGCTTATTTTTCTCGGGATACAGCAGTTGATCAACCTGAATGTGAAAGTATCTCAGTTCCAGAGCAGCATGGATGCTCTTGATGAGAAAAACAATGATCTTCTTGAACAAAACATAAAACTTAAGGAAGAGAATCGTTTTCTGAAAGACAGACATTTCCAGATCACCCAGATAAGAAGTATACTGGAGCTTAATTTGTTTGAGATAGATACGAAATTCAACAGGTCGGTAAGTAAGCAGGAGAAGATAAATGACCGCGAAATCAAATATTTCGGAAGTCTTAATGTATCTCTGACCGCTAAATACGGAATTGATTGTAAGGAACTGCGGTTTAAATACGACGCTGTTAACGATATTCTGTCAGTCGGAAACATTAATCCCAAGTTCCTTTCATTCGGGAACCGCAAACTGGAATGGGATTACTTCGAGATATTTGAATATAAAAACATACTTCCTCTGACAGTCAAAAGATGGATGGCAAGCGACGATCTTTCGAAATATGCAGCCAGGATCAAGGAAGAATACCGGCTTAATACTGAAAATTCTCTTCAGAAGGGACCCGAGGAATTTGCATGGATCCATACACCTGTGAAGAATAATGTTGAGTCACTTGTAAAAATTTTATTCTCAGGTCTTTGCAGAAATATAAATATAGTAGCAGATACGGATGATTCCTTCGTTCAGATAGATAATCTTAACCTGAAAGAGCTGTCCGGTGAAAAGACAAGTTATCAATTGGAGAGGTAGTTGGTGGGGAGTAAGGGGAAGGAGGGGGAGAGAGGGACGAAGAGATGAGAGATGAGCGATGAGCGATGAGCGATGAGCAAAAGAGGGCAGAGAGCGGGGTGCGGGGTGCAGGGAGGCAGGGAGCAAACAGGGTGAGAGGGTGAGAGGGGGAGTTAAAAGATGAAGGTACGATGGGAGTAAGGTACGAAAGGGCTAAGAATTCAAGGGATGAGGGGAAAAGGAGACTAAGTGGTGTTGATTTAACCAAAACATATTTTCCGTGAAGAAATTACTTTACCATTTGCTGGCAGCGATATTTCTCTTCTGGTCATGTACTGACAAGGACAGGGAAAATCAGGAAAATGTAACACGGCAATTCCTGGCCGAAGGCTTTGTAAATCCTCCTGATTCAGTTAAGCCATGGGTTTATTGGTACTGGATAAGTGATAATAATACTGCTGAGGGAATAACAAAAGATCTTGAAGCTATGGCAAGAGTCGGGATCGGTGAAGCCCTTATCGGCAATATCGGTAACGAAGGAATGTCTTATGGTAAGCCATCCACACTGAGTGAAGAATGGTGGAAGCTGATAGTTCATGCTGTTACAGAGGGAAGGAGACTTGGAGTCGATATAGGATTTTTCAACTCTCCCGGCTGGAGCCAGTCTGGTGGTCCATGGGTCAGACCCGAAGGTTCAATGAGATATCTTGTAAGTAATGAATTTAAAATTGAAGGCGGAAAAAAGATAACTCAGCTTTTGCTGAAACCGGAAGGTTTTTTTCAGGATGTCAGGCTTATCGCCTTCCCTGTTCCTGAAAATGACGATCTTACAATTACCTCATTAAATCCTCAAATAATATCAGTGCCCCATCTTGGGAACCAAAACCTGCTGGCAGACGGAGATACAGCTACGGTTTGCCTTTTTTCCGGGGCAGGTACTTCGGATGAAATTTCAATTGATTTCAGTACAAGGGATCCATTTACTGCACGCAGCTTAATTATTTATCCTTCCAAGATCCCTTTTGCAGCCGATATTGAATTACAGACCATTACGAATGGTAATATAAAAACAATAAAACAATTTCGTTATGACCGCAGCAACAGGGCATTAAATGTGGGACCTATGCCTTCCGGTCCCGTTTTGGCAAGCTTCCCTCAGACTGTTTCAGACAGATTCAGGATCAGAATGAGCAATTTTTCTTTGAGCAATTATCTTACAAACAGGGATAATATTGCAGCTAATGCAGGCCTGGCGGAGATAACAATTTCTTCATCGCCCAGGCTGGAGAATTATATAGAAAAGCAGCTGGGGAAAATGTGTCAGACTCCTTTTCCACTGTGGGATCAGTATTTATGGGAAACACAGGAAGAAACGGGAACGCTTTCCATGAAAACAGATCCGGAAAAGGTGATGGATATCTCCGGGTATCTTTCGGGAGACACACTTAATTGGGACGTTCCGGAAGGGAAATGGCTGGTCATGAGAATATATGCCATATCCACAGGGACAATGAATGCAGCCGCTGCTCCTCATGCAATGGGGCCGGAAGTTGACAAGATGAACAAAGATCATCTGCGGTCCCATTTTAATGCATATGTCGGGGAACTCCTGAAGAGGATACCGGATGAGGACCTGCCTGCCCTTAAGCATATTGTTCTCGACAGTTACGAACAGGGATCACAGAACTGGACCGATGGTCTGACAGAACATTTTGTAAGAAATTATGGTTATGATCCTGTCCCCTGGCTGCCTGTACTTAACGGGAGAATTGTCGGTTCCGCTGATAAGTCAGACAGGTTTTTGTGGGACTTACGACGGTTGGTTGCCGACAGGATCGCTTATGATTATGTCGGGGGATTCCGTGAGCTTTGTGGTGAGAAGGATCTCAGGATATGGCTTGAGAACTACGGACACTGGGGCTTCCCCTCCGAATTTCTTATGTACGGAGGCCAGAGCCATTGTATTGCAGGTGAATTCTGGAACGAAGGCAGTCTGGGGAACATTGAATGCAGGGCAGCATCTTCCGCAGCACATATTTACGGAAAAAGATCAGTCTCGGCAGAATCATATACCTCTGCGGGAATGGCATATCAGAGGTATCCTGCAATGCTTAAGAAACGTGGTGACTGGAGTTATACGGAAGGTATAAACCAGGTGATCCTTCATCTTTATATACATCAGCCGTATGAAGAAAAGACTCCGGGAATAAATGCATGGTTCGGTACTGAATTTAACAGGAAGAATACCTGGTTTGAGCAATCGAAACATTGGATAGATTATCAGCGCAGATGCATGTTTATGCTCCGGAGAGGACTGCCTGTCAATGATGTATGCTATTTCATAGGCGAGGATGTTCCGAAAATGACCGGAGCAAGGATCCCTGAACTCCCTGCCGGATATTCATACGATTATATAAATGCGGAAGTCATAATGAACAGATTGTCGGTAAGGAACGGAAAACTTATGCTTCCCGACGGAATGAGCTATGAACTTATGGTTCTTCCTCCCCTTGAAACGATGAGGCCGGAACTGCTCGAAAAAATAAGACAGCTGGTGGATCAGGGAGCCCTGATATACGGTCCGCCGCCAAAACGTTCTCCCAGCCTGCAGAACTTCCCTTCCGCAGATGAAAAAGTCAGATCACTGGCTTCCCGATTATGGGGCAGTATTGAGGATAATAAGTCGAGTCATACCGGCAAAGGAAAGAAGCATGTATATCATGGAATGGATCTCACTGCACTTCTGGAAGAAAAAGAAATAAAACCTGATATCGTCTTTTCTTCAGATGTTCCCGTGCTCTGGATACACCGCAGGACCATTGATTCCGATATCTACTTTCTTACAAATCAGAGTGATGAACAAATTGAATTCGATGCAACATTCAGGATTGCCGGGAAAATACCTGAAATTTGGGATGCAACAAACGGGAAAATAAGGGATCTTCCGGCCTTTAAAACAAGTGGAAGTACTACTTCTGTTCCTGTTAAGATTGTTGCGTCCGGAAGTGCGTTTATTGTTTTCAGCAAAACCGGTTCACCTGTTTCAGAAAAGATTGAATTAAATTTTCCTGAACCGGAATTGATTTTCAATATTGATACCCCATGGGAGGTAAGCTTCAATGAAGCAAACGGAGGACCTCCTGATCCGGTTAAAATGATTGTACCATGCGACTGGTCTGAAAACATGGATGAAAGGATCAGGTATTATTCCGGTACTGCTGTTTACAGAAATTCTTTCAGGGTTGATAAGATTTTAAAGGATGAAACATTCTTTTTAAATCTGGAAAATGTCGGGGTTATGGCAGAGGTTATGATTAACGGACAGATGGCAGGCGGCTTATGGACTCCGCCCTGGGAGGTGGACATAACAGGACTAATTGGTGAGGGAGAGAATGAGCTTGAGATCCATGTTGTCAATAACTGGGTGAACAGACTGATCGGCGACAGCCGCTTGCCTCGGAAAGAAAGGATCACCTGGATAAATGTCAATGAGATAAGGCCGGATGATCCCTTACAGCCGTCGGGTTTACTGGGTAAGGTTAGTTTGACGAAGACTGTGTTTGGTAAAGAGACAAAGTGACTATCGGAAAGGATTGCTTCGTCCCGCTTTCATACGCCGTAGGTTTACCGAAGGCGTACAGCGGGACTCGCAATGACGGTGCATGTATGATAAATTGGAATTGTCGTGAAGGATTGCTTCGTCCCGCTATTATGCATGGTAGTTTTACCGAAGGTTTGGTGGAGCGGGACTCGCAATGACGTTGCATTTGACTTTGTTACTAATAATCGTATGCTAGAAGATGAATAAAATTAAGATTTCGACTGCGCAGTTTGAGAATCACAGTGGTGATAAGGATTATAACCTTGGTGTTATAGAGGAGCTTGCAGGGAAAGCAGCGTTGCAGGGATCTCAGGTAATTGCATTCCATGAATGTTCAGTGACGGGTTACACTTTTGCTAGAAACCTGTCAAAGCAACAAATGCTTGATCTGGCGGAATTAATTCCGGGTGGAGAGACTGTTAGCAGACTTAAACATATTGCTGAAAAAAATGATATTGTTGTGCTGGCCGGTCTTTTTGAAAAAGATGAAAATGATAACATATTCAAGGCATATGTCTGTGTTGATGGGAATGGGTTGGTCGCGAAGCATAGAAAATTGCATCCTTTTATAAATAAGCATATAACTCCCGGCGACAGTTTTACCGTCTTTGAACTTCTCGGCTGGAAATGCGGTATTCTGATCTGTTATGATAACAATATAATTGAAAATGTAAGGGCGACAAAACTTCTCGGAGCCGATATAATATTTATGCCTCACGTAACGATGTGCACCCCTTCCACACGTCCGGGTGCCGGTTTTGTTGATCCTGAGCTATGGTATAACCGCGAAAATGATCCCACATCACTGCGTCTGGAATTTGATGGCATGAAGGGTAGGGCATGGCTTATGAAATGGCTTCCCTCACGCGCCTATGACAATGCTGTTTATGTTATCTTCTCGAATCCTATAGGTATGGATGATGATCAGCTTAAGAACGGCTGTTCAATGATAATCGATCCGTTCGGTGATATTGTTACGGAATGCCGGTCATTTGATGACAGTTTCTCAACTGCAACCATTATTCCCGAAAAGCTCACAGAGGCTGGCGGCTACCGTTATCTGAATGCAAGGCGTCCCGGGTTGTACAGGGATATTATCGGGCAGCCTCATGATCCGGAACAAAAAGTTGTCTGGCTGGATGAATCTTCCCCAATAACTTAATCAAGAATTTCTCAGCTCAGTTATGGCTACCATAAATACTAAACTCTGAACACGGAACTCTAAACTCTAAACGCTGAACGCTGAACGCTGAACGCTGAACGTTAAACGCTGAACGCTAAATGCGTAACTAATTATTCCACCGCCAATGGTTTTTTTATGCTAGGAATTTCAGGATTATGCTTGACTTGAATTACATAAATTAATAAATTTGATATGATCTTCATGGGATGAAGTGATTTGGAATTGCAATACAGGTACTGTTCCTGGAAATTTTAATGCAAAGTTCAACACTATGGAAAATAATAATGGTGTTGCAAAAACAAAACAGCAGATGGCCGATGAATACGGAATTTGCAGAAAGACTTTCAGCAAGCTTTTAAAAAAGAAGCGGATTAAGGTCGACAGAGGATTGATTTACCCTAAAGATCAGAAGTTAATTTATTCGGCACTCGGCAATCCAAATAATATCTGATACGATTTAAATTCCCATAATTTCCCAAATATTCCCAATTATTACCCAAAGTTCACTTTTATTCCCGGTATTAATTCCTGAATTATTTAATAATCAGCCGAACTTTGAATTATTAAACCTCATCCTTTAGTTTACTGTCAGGCAGGATTGCCGCCGGGTAAAACAGGAATCAGGTATAGATCCCCGGTATATCCTGGAGTTACAGGGATATGGTCAATATTTCGCAATCTTAATCCTAAGCCTGACATTAATTATATGGTTATCAGGGTTATAATTAAATAGTATTACGATAAAGAAGGAGGGCATCATGAAAGTAAAAGAATTTAAGAAAGAGTTGCTGGTACAAAAAGTTAAATGGACTATTATGGATTCGGTTCCTGACGATATGGAAATGTCAGAAATGCAGCATGTTGAATGGGGATTAGGTTCACTTCCCGTTCCTCCCGGACGGGCTGAAACGAGATCACCCAGGATAAGAAAACCTCTTGATTCACCGATTGCATTGCGTGATCCGTCAAAGCCACTGCTGGCGGTAAAAACAGTTAAGACATTGCCAAAAACATGGGACTGGAGGATCGTTAATGGTCATAACTGGGTAACCAATGCAAAAAATCAGGGTGGATGTGGTTCATGTGTGGCATTTGCATCGGCAGCATCGGTTGAATCTCATTACAGGATTGAAACCAATCAGCCGGCTCTGAGTGTTGATATGTCTGAAGCAAGTCTGTTTTTTGTTGCGAATCGTCAGTGCAACAATGGTGATCCACGATATGGCTGGTATATTCCGTCGGCTCTGGATGCACTTGTTGACGAAGGTATTTGTCTTGAACAGGTATATCCATATACCGGTGTAAATCAGACAGCAATTATTAAAGACGGAACAGAAATAACTTATAAGATATCGGGATTTGACTCGACTTCCAATAAGGATCAGATGAAGCGATGGATCGTTGAATGCGGACCATTGGTTACTTCATTCAAAGTATATGTGGATTTCAGAGATACTTTCTGGAGGAACGGTTCGGGAATTTACTCCCACGTTACAGGTAGTTTTCTCGGAGGTCATGCAGTACTGGTGATAGGATATGACAATAATAACAGCTGCTGGATATGCAAAAACAGCTGGGGTACAAATTCCGCCCACCCTGACGGATGTTTCAGGATCGCATACGGGAATTGTTCGATTGATGCAAAAATGTATCTTGTCCAGAATGTGTTTGACGTAATTACACGGGATGAACTGCCCTACAATCCACGGACACTCAGGATTGTCAATGAAGGCTCCAGGGGATGGCTTTTAACTGACGGACGAAGCAGAATGAAAATGTTCCATAATGCTGAGGACGCAAGGAATGGCTTAAGGGTAGCACGTCGCCATAATATACAGGGATTTGTCGGAAGAGATAATCCCCGGAGCAACAGGATTGATTATATAATGGAATACTGGAGAGGGAACAGTGGTCTGCCATACGAGCCTCTTACAAAGACAGACTGCCTGCCATATAATCCGAATAATGTTGTGATAGAGGACAAAGATGCCCTTGGATGGAGAATCAGGGACGGAAATCACTGGATGCTGATAGCTCATGACATGAACGATGCACTGGCAATGTTGAATTTTGTGGAACGTCATACAAGGTTATGCTTTATCGGACGGGATAATCCCAGGCCAAACCGCAAAAGTTATATTATGACTTATTGGGAGTAGATAACAGGTTAAGAAATAAATTGCAGCGTAAGTCGAAAAGCTGAAACAGAGTAGACACTAATTAATAAATTAAAAATTATGGCATTTAAACAGGACATTATTATCCCGAAGGAAATCCTGAACGGGCTTCAGAATTCAATCAGGATAATTGATAAGAAACACACAGCCGGAATCAAACCAGTGGAATTCAGGGAACTGGGCAAACTCAGGGAAATTATGCCTGAAATAATAGGTAATCAGTCGGTTGCCGGTAAATTTGATCTTGCGATAGGCTACAAAGTAAAACCTGCCAGGGGCGACCTCGCCAGGTCAGGTCTTCAGTTCCTGGAAGACAGAATAATACCCGATATCTGGATCCGTGGCATTCCGGTGCCCTGGATATTACTTCGAAGAGCAGGTATTGATAATAAAAGATTTGAAGTTGTAATAGCTCCCAAAGGACTTCATTGAGGACCGGGAACCGGAATAACTTACAATATTAAAATATAAGATTCTTTGTTCTGATATTACAGATCGAAGAAGAGTGTATGCTTCTCAATGGCAGGCATATTTAAAATTTTATTACTTTTTTACAATTTAGCTGCTAATGCTTATGCATGAACGTAAGATTGAAGAGGTGCCTTTCCTCAGCAACGTAGGCTTGATGATGACATATAAATGTACTGTTGCATGTCCTCATTGTATTGTTAAAGCCGGTCCGCACAGAAGAGAGGAAATGAAGATCAGTTTTGCTCTTGAATGGCTTAATCAGATTAAAAGCTTCAGGAATGGATTTGTGATCGGTATTTCATTGACCGGAGGTGAACCCTTTTATAATTTTCCTCATTTGATTGAAATTGCAGATCATGCAAATAGTCTTGGTTTTATTGTATCCGTAGTTACAAATGCCTTCTGGGCTTCATCAAAGGAAGAAGCACTGAGAATTTTAAAGATCTGCAGATCCATTAATATGTTCTCCGTTAGTACCGACCTTCCTCATCAGGTTGCAATTCCGTTTGAGAATGCAAGAAATGCGATCTGGGCAGCAAAAAAACTCGGGAAGCTTTATAATGTTGCGGTAGCGACCGAAAGCGAGGATGATCCGGAATATCTGGAACTGATCGATAATATTCTTGAATTTGCAGAAATGGATAACATAAGTACTTCATATATAATGCCGGTAGGGAGGGCAGCGAAAAATTCAAAATCAAAAAATAATCATTTGTCTTCTGATCCACCTCCTTATGCCTGTCCCATGGCCAGTTTCCCGGTTATCTTTCCTAACGGGAAGGTCATAGCATGTATAGGTCCACCCATTACAATGCCTTCTTTTAATCCTCTTTACCTGGGAAATCTTCAGGAAGAAAGCATACATTCAATCTTTGAACGTGCAGAGTCAAATTATGTATTGCATGCTGTTCGTACATTCGGACCAAAAGTACTTGTTGACCTTTTGAAAGAACATGGTTATGCAGACATCCTTCCTCACTCATACATGAAGGAAGCAATATGCGATATATGTTACAAATTATTCTCAAAACAGTCGATCTGCCTGCTTATTGATGAACTTATCCAGAAGGATGAATCCTTCAGAAAGAAAACAGCATACGGCAGATATTACTATATGAACGAAGCATCAATGGTTACAAAAGGGGAAATGTCAGCCTCTGTCAACTGATCTGCGAATATCTACAGAACTATATTGGCAATCGTGAATGATGGTTCTGACCGGCCGGCAAATCGTGGTCTCGCTCCGGACTCATATATTTCAATCTCTTTCATGACAAGCTTTCTGTTTCTGTCATCCTTATAAGCATCTTTTGCTTTAGGCATCTTCAGATCTGTCAGCTGCTCAATAAGTGAAATATTCACCTGGTATGTTTCTGCATCATCAAAGCGGCTGAAGGGTTCATCAACTGCTGAAGGAGTTACTTTCAGGGGGAGCTTTATTATACCATCTTCAATAAGAAGTTTCTTCTGCCCCATCAGAAAACCTGCCCTGTAAAGCTTCCCGTCTTCTTTTGGATAAATGACAACTTTCCAGAATATGGTGGGAAGCTTTATCTTTTCACCGTTTACAGGAGTGACGAACTCAGGATCATTCATACTTAATACAGGACCGGTGAAAACACATATCTTCAGTGATTTTTTTCTTGTTTCCTTATGTAGTATATAATCCTCAAGATTTTTCCATACATCCTGATTCAGATCCTTATGCTGGGGTACCGCATTGGTGTAATAGAATGTCGAATCCGCTGCTATCTTTGCAACATCGTCCGTTTCTCCCCATTGTACATCTTCTCTTCTGGTCATATGACCTTTATCAAAGTCGCTTTTTCTGGCTCCATATAAATCTTTTCCCCACTGATAATTTTTTACACGTTCATCAAGTCTCCAGTTTTTCGGACGCGGGGCAGTTCTGAACAAACGACCGTCAATATTGGATGCGGTAAATATCGGAAACTTCCTTGAAGCCGATAACTGAACACTGTAATTGACATAATCCAGAAGGGCTTTGTTTTTATACTTTACCGGGTCAAGCTCATCCTTCCGGTTCTTTCTGAGAACCGGAAAAG
The DNA here is from genome assembly GCA_964421975.1 of uncultured Rikenellaceae bacterium. Lineage (GTDB taxonomy): Bacteria > Bacteroidota > Bacteroidia > Bacteroidales > VadinHA17 > LD21. The sequence continues at coordinate 5,673 of CAYQZL010000101.1, read as the reverse complement.
AAACCCTGTCTTTTATTTTGTCATCAACCAGGAAATTCTGATTGAATCCTTTATAAAACTTATCTTTTTCCATTTAACCTGAAATTAATAATTCACCGCACTCGACAGTAAAAACAATACTAATTTACTTAATTTTAACCATCCATGTATTTTCAGCAAACATTCAGGACAGATTGAAATATAGATATACTGTTCTCAGAAAAAAAATTGACAAAGGCATCTGTATAATGTAAATTTGTTTAAAAATACAACATGAAAAAATCCGGTCTTCTTTCGGTTTTGTTTCCACTGATATATCTGATAATACTTGCAGGCTGCGGTACTTTGAGTTCCGTAGGCGATTTTTCTTCGGCATCCGTCTCAGGAATAAAAAAATTTGAGGATATAAATTACAGCTTCCGCCAGCATTGTAATGAAAGATGCAGCTTTGAAGCAGTACGTTCATTTGAATTTAAAAGAGATCCGGATTGTGATTGCGCTGACTATATTAAAGCCGACCAGGTTACACAATTGATCTATAATACTTTAAAATCATATTTCACAGGATTGTCAAATCTTTCCGACAATAAGTACACCAGTTTCAATTTTAAAAACCTTGAAAAATCTCTTGTAAAGGGTGATTTCGGCTCTGTTTCAATAAATGACGATCATGTTGAAGCCTGTACAAACCTGTCGGGTATCATTTTAAGTGCCGCGACTGATCTCTACAGGAGAAACAGGATAAAGGAATATATCGGCGAGGCTAACAGTCATGTGCAGATACTGCTCGAGAAGTTCCGTTTTATCATTCAGCAGAATCTTAAGGAAGAACTCGATTTTAAAAAAGAAAAGCTGTTCGCTTATTATATGGAGATGAAAATGGGTAATACACTTAGTGATTATGAAAAAGGAAAAGCAGCCTCTGATTACTATGAGCAGATTGCCGTTATCAGGTCAGAACAGGAACAGATGGCCACTTTCGCCAAAAGTCTCATAACAATTGCTGAAGGACATCAGGAACTGTATGACAACAGAAATAAGGTATCAGCGAAAGAGATAGCAATAAGGATGGCTGGTTATGCATCTGATATTCAGGATATAATTTCGGAGTTCAATAAATTTAAGGATTAGAACGATGGCAAAACTGACATCAAAACAGGCAAATGAACTGGCAGGTTACTTTCTTGGTATGGCTCAGGCTATAGGAGATTTCCGTTATGAGAACTGGAGTCTTTTATCGGCAGATGACAATCAGAAACTGGGAAACCTTCAGTGGTCAATTCTTAATTACGGGGAAGATATACTTGCATTTTCTACCATCCTTGTAATGGAAGATGTAAAGAATTCAATTGAAAAGATAAAAGGAATCACCTCACGGATTAAAGAAAATATGCATACTGTAAAGGTTATTCAGAAAGGCATTGATGTTGCTGCTGCAATAGTGACACTGGGTGCGGCAATAATAAGTAAGAATGCAAGATCAATTACAGATTCGGTTGATGGTCTTGTTAAGGTGTGGGAATCCTGATGATAAATCATTTTATAAAAAAATATTGAACAGACTATGAGTAGAAATTCCTTTAAATTCGGAATGGGCTGGCTGGCCGATTACCCCGATTTCCGTGATCTGACGGTGAACGATAATATAATACCTGATAAGTTAAAACAGGCAGGACAGAAAGATTCTGTCAGGGAGATGCTTACTAAGGTCGGTGTGGATAAACCTGTTAAGGTCAAACTGCCTCAGTCGGTTGATCTGAGAGATTGGTTCTCGCCTGTCGAGGATCAGGGATCTCTTGGATCATGTACTGCAAATGCCGGTGTTGCTCTGGTTGAATATTTTGAAAGACGTGCTTATCAGAAATATATTGATGCATCGAGGCTTTTTCTGTACAAGGTTACAAGGAATCTGATGCATGAAACCGGTGATAATGGAGCATTTCTCCGTAATACGATGAGTGCAATGGTCCTGTTTGGAGTGCCACCGGAAGAATACTGGCCATATAAAATCGAGGATTTCGATAAGGAACCAACAGCATTCTGTTATTCCTTTGCGCGGAATTATCAGTCCATAACGTACTACAGGCTGGATCCTCCCGAAACTAAAAAGAAGGACCTTCTGGAAAGGATCAAAACCAATCTGAAAGGAGATCTGCCGTCAATGTTCGGATTCACTGTCTACAGTTGTATTGATGAGGCAGAATCAACGGGAAGAATACCGTTTCCTTCCGACGGTGACAGGATACTGGGTGGACATGCCGTGGTTGCTGCCGGTTATGACGATAAGATGGTAATAAAAAATTCAAAACCCGGTGCCCTGCTTATCCGAAATTCATGGGGTAAGGACTGGGGTGAGAATGGTTACGGCTGGCTGCCTTATGATTATGTACTTAAGGGCCTTGCCGTGGACTGGTGGTCCTTACTTAAAAATGAATGGGTTGATACGGGAAAATTTAAAGCCTGAAACTTCGAAATCTCATAAATTTTTATAATTTAGAACCTTAATGCGCAGAATTAAGATTCTTACGGCAATACTCCTTTTTATTGCCATTGCAGGAGTTATGTTCATTGTTGTAAAAAAGAATGAATCATCACCACCTGTTTCAATAAGGTATCCTTTTAATAATGCACTTTTTCCTCCCGAATTTCCTGCTCCCTTCTTTGAGTGGATGAATAAAACCGGTAAAGATCAGAAGTGGGAGATAAGTCTTTCAGCAGGGAAAAAAGGATTTACTGTAAAGTCAGTCACAAGCCTTACAAAGTGGACTCCTGAAAAATCTGAATGGGACAATATAAAGAAGAGTGCAGGTTCAGGAAAAGTGTATTTCTCAGTTAAGCAGGAAAACGGGAAAAAAGTATCTGACAGAATATCCTTCAGGATAAGCAATGACAGTGTAGGAGCACCGATACTCTTCCGGCAGATGCCAATTCCTTTTGAAATAGCTGAGAAACAGCTCGATTCCATGAATTATATCCTTGTGGATGTTGGCAGTGATGAACCTCCGCATGTGGCCATGAGGGGATTTCCGGTTTGTGGTAACTGTCACTCCTTCAGCTCAGACGGAAATACAATCGGCCTCGACCTGGATGCCGGAAGAAGGGACAAGGGTGGATTCTTTATTTCTGAACTACATGATACCCTGTTGTTTGATCAGGATGTATATATGTCATGGTCGAAAATAGAAAAACGAAGCACCTTCGGCCTGTTTTCAAAAATATCACCCGACGGCAGATACATTGTTACAACTGTCAAAGACCGTATTGTTACAAAGAATCCTTCACTTAACCGTGCGGAAAGCTTTGCATACTCACTTCTTTTCTTCCCTGTAAACGGCAGTCTGGCTGTATACGACAGAATGACAAACACCCTGAATGAACTTCCCGGAGCCAATCTGGATGAGTATGTCCAGAGTAATGCATTCTGGTCTCCGGACGGAAAGTATATAATTTATTCCAGGTCAAAAGCACTTCCCAGAGAAAAAGATCTTTATAAGCTGACTGTTGAGGATAACGAAATGCTGCAACAGTTTGAGGCCAGACAGATACCCTTCAAATATGATCTGTACAGAATCCCTTTCAATAACGGAAAAGGAGGGGTGGCAGAACCCATAAAGGGTGCATCGGAAAATGGTAAAAGTAATTATTTTCCGGCTGTGTCACCTGATGGTAAATGGCTGATTTATTGCCAGGCTGATAATTATATGCTGCTAATGCCTGACAGCCGTCTTTATATTGTCCCGGCAGAAGGCGGAAAACCAAGGATGCTTGACTGTAATATGTATTCCCTCAACTCATGGCATGCATGGTCGCCAAACAGTAAATGGCTGGTCTTTGTATCAAAAGGACTGAGCATTTATACCGATCTGTTCCTTGCCCATATCGATGATAAGGGGAATGCTTCGATTCCTGTCGTTATTGACAGGGCCCGGGCTTACCACAGGGTATGTAATTATCCGGAATTCCTGAACCGTAAACCGGGAAAGGAATTTGTAATGGAGTATGATTATGTAGAACTTGCCCATATCAGGAATGCCCTGAGAGATGGGAACATTGAAAAGGCAAAGGACCTTTATGACCGGCTCCTGGATCAGGAACCCTTCTTCTTTAATGAGGATTGTGTTCTTCTGAGCGGTTATCTCGCAAGAATGGGATTACACGAAGATTCAAAGAAATATGCAGAACTGGCTAAAAGTTCGCTTAATTCTTTTGTTCCCGAAAACCAGTAAATCATAAACTTACATATGAATAAAATAAAAGGCTTTGATGCTCATTGCCATATTTTCAATTTAAGCTATGCTCTGAGGGAAATAAAGGCAATGTTCTTTGATAAGATCACAGGCAGATATCCTGAAGAACTTCGACCGGAATTCAGAACCAGGGAGGAAAAGGAAAAATCCGAATCAGATTTTCGTAAAAAACTCTTCCGGATCGTTGAATTATTTACCTCAACTGTGAGAACCGAAAAGAATAATTTCCGCTATCTGCAGGAAAAAACAAAAGAAGCCTGGGGTATTGAATCCGGAGTAATACCTCTGATGATGGATATCTATTATTTTTTTGCACCACCCGTGACCGAAACGACAGATGGTATACCGCTTATGCGGGATACAGATTTCAGAGCTGTTATGCTGGATGAAAAGAAAATCGATGATGATTTTTCTGAGGAGATCACAAGGTTTGCTGAGGATCTGAAAAGCAGAAACAGGGATAAGGAAGATTTTAAGGAATTTAAAAAGGAACTTGAAAGGTGTCTGGTTGAATCACTTGAAGATACCGGATACAGATTTGAGATAAGGAGTCCTTTATACGGTAATCTGAAACTGACCAGTGGTTATCTCTTCCATCTTGAAAGATTAAGAAAGCTTGTACTGGAAGGTGAACCGGTTTTTCCGTTCCTGGCTGTCGATCCGAGAAGACCGGGAATACTGGATGCTTTGAAAAATGAAAACCTTATCAGTAATAAAGGACCTTTTTATGGAGTCAAGTTATATCCCAGACTTGGTTATCACCCGGCAAGTAAAGTGGTTCAGGATATTTTAAATATCTGTATCGGGAGAGATTTACCAGTGACAACCCATTGCGGAATGAGCGGATTTCCCTCAAAAAATTTCAGTCTTGACGGTTCCGGTGTATGGAAATATAATGATTACGGTAATCCTCAACATTTCGAACCTGCATTAAAAAAGGGACTCCGGATAGATTTTGCCCATCTGGGAAGCTGTGATCCTGACTTTAAATGGGCCAGGACAATAGTTGATTTTATGAAGAAGTATGAAAATGTTTACAGTGATCTTTCGTGTTATACTGAAAAGAGTGATCTGGTAAAAATCAGGGACCTTTTCGGAAATGACAAATCATTCAGGAAAAGGATAATGTACGGTTCCGATTTCGATGTTATGAGCTTTACGGATGATGATATCTCACTGAAACAATATTGCCTCAACTTTTCCGATGTCTTCCCCGATGAAATAAATAATATGAGGTACAGAAATGTAGTGAATTTCCTTAATATGTGATGGTACAAAAAAATTTAACCTGGGTTGAAGGGGTCATTGTAAGTTTTACTTAATGGCAAAGAATATAGTTTTTCTTCACGGCTTCAGCCTGTTCTTTCACTGAATAAGTTTCCGCTTGGATGTGAATATCTGAGATCGGAAGAGCGTCGTGTAGGGAAAGAGTGTAGGATAGGGGGGT
>CAYQZL010000100.1:0-16442 GCA_964421975.1 uncultured Rikenellaceae bacterium | reverse complement strand
CACCATTTTCAACAGGAAGTGTTTCCTTGACGATCACCGATCTTTTCTGCAGGCCCGAAAGATCAATCCTGCCCGGATCCGATATTTCCCCGTCGATAAATAACTCCTTCAACGGAAGAGAATATGTATCCGATTTATCATAAAAATTATTTGTCATAAGCATTCCACCTTAACCTCTTCTAACCTCAACCTCAACTTGACGAGCTCTGCGAGTCAATCCCGCAACTGCGCGACTCAACCTCAACCTCAACCTTAACCTCAACCTCAACCCTCTCTCTAAATCACCGGCATTACCCGAAAAACAAATAAGAGATGAGGATTGCCGCCACCGCACCGGTAAAATCGGCTATCAGACCGCATCCAACGGCATGTCGTGTATTCTTTATTCCCACTGATCCGAAATAAACAGCAAGTATATAAAATGTGGTATCGGTTGATCCCTGCAATGCGCATGACATTCGTCCGACGAATGAATCAGCACCGAATGTTTTCATTGCATCGATCATTAATCCCCGTGAGCCGCTTCCGCTTAATGGTTTCATTAAAGCAACCGGGAGAGCACCTGTAAATTCAGTATCAAAACCCAGCCATGCAAAGAATTTCGCCATTCCTTCCACAATGAAATCCATAGCACCTGATGCTCTGAATATTCCTATTGCGACAAGTATTGCCACGAGGAAAGGGATTATTTTAACTGCAATTCCGAATCCTTCTTTGGCACCCTCGATAAAAGCCTCATATACATTCACCTTCCTTATTGCCGCAAGAACAATGAACAGTACAATGATCAGCATAAGAATGAAATTGGCCGCAAATGTTGAAACAACAGTTATTTTTTCCTTTGGCAGGTTCATAAAAAAAATGATTATCCCTGCCACTATTACGGTCATTACTCCGATATATCCAAGGATTACCCTGTCGAAAAGATTGATCTTCTGGACAATTGAAACACTTATAAGGCCTGCCATTGTTGCGGCAAATGTGGCTAACATTATGGGAATAAAAATATCTGCAGGATTTACCGCACCAAGCTGCGTCCTGTATACAATAATTGTAACGGGAATGATAGTAAGTCCCGATGCATTAAGAACCAGGAACATTATCTGTGCATTCGATGCACTTTCCTTATCCGGATTGACTTCCTGCATCTCCTTCATTGCCTTAAGACCCATTGGAGTTGCAGCATTATCAAGTCCGAGCATGTTTGCAGAGAAATTCAGCATTATGGAACCATACGCCGGATGCCCTTTTGGCAGCCCGGGAAATAATCTCTGAAACAAAGGACCAAAAATCCTGCCCAGGATAGACACAACACCACCCTTTTCGCCAACTTTCATCAGTCCCATCCAGAGAGCAAGTACTCCGGTCAGTCCAAGTGATATCTCAAATCCGGTTTTTGCACTGTTGAAGACAGAATTAACCATATCATTGAATATCTGTGTATTTCCTGCAAATATCAATTGTCCCAGAGCTGCCAGAAATCCGATCAGGAAAAAAGCTATCCAGATATAGTTTAATGCCATAAAAAATGTATGTGGTGCTAAGATAAGTATTATGGAAGATAAAAGACAAAAGGTGAAGGATAAAAGTTGAGGCATTACAGTGTTATGGAATTAGTGTATCCGGTTACAGCTTAATGCGGGTACTATTAAATTTGGTTGTAGAACAGATATTAGTACATTTGTGAGAAACAAAAAGAAATATTATGGCAAGATTTACACGTACAGACGTAATAGTCAGAATGAGGGAAACCGGCATTGTCCCGATATTTTATCATAAAGATGCCGAAACATGCCGGAATGTGATCAAAGCCTGTTATTCCGGCGGGCTTAAGGTATTTGAATTCACCAACCGTGGTGACTTTGCACATGAAATATTCAGTGAGATCAATAAATGGGCTGAAAAAGAGGTTCCGGACCTGATGATGGGTGTCGGATCTGTGGTCGATGCAGGAACAACATCCCTGTATATTCAGCTGGGTGCAAATTTCATCGTTTCACCGCTGCTCAATGCCGAAATGGCTAAAGTCTGCAACAGGAGGAAAATACTGTGGACACCTGGTTGCGGATCTGTTTCGGAAATAAGCTATGCCGAGGAACTTGGGGCTGACATAATTAAGATATTCCCCGGTTCATCGGTTGGCGGACCCGATTTCATTAAATCTGTCAAAGGTCCCTGCCCATGGACAAGTCTGATGCCGACAGGAGGGGTAGAACCAACTATTGAGAACCTTAAATCGTGGTTTGATGCCGGTGCTGTCTGCGTAGGAATGGGAAGTAACCTCATCACAAAAGACCTGATCGCAAATAAAGACTGGCAGGGTCTGACTGATAAAGTATCTGCAGCTATAAAAATTGCACAGACTGTGAGGAAGAAATAAATAGTGAAGTTTGAGAGAAGAGATAAATACCACAGGCGCGAAGTAATTTGTTCGTCCGGGTCCTAAGAGCAATATGGACAGATCCCCAAATGAACCATGGAGAGAGACCAGTACAGGACAAAGATCAGGATTATTCAGTCTGCTTGGTCCTTACAGGGGAATTGTTTTTTTGCTGATCCTGATGGCCCTTGCGGGCAGCGGTATTAATCTTCTTATACCTAAAATTATCGCAGGCGGGATCGATGATTTTTCTGCCAACAGGTTTAATGCCATAAGGATCATTGTTCAGTTCCTTCTTTCTGCTGCAGGAATATTTATTTTCACTTTTCTCCAGGGTGTGGTACAGACCCTGGCAGCTGAGAGAGTTGCAAAAGATATCCGTAACAACCTTGCAAATATATTATCCGTTCAGAGTTTTTCCTATATTCTGAAAGCAAATCCGGCAAAATTGCTGACAAACCTGACTTCCGACATGGACTCAGTCAAAATGTTTGTTTCACAAGCTTTTGTCAATATCATCTCCTCGCTGTTCGTTATCATTGGTGCCTCAGTTCTGTTGATAATGATCAATCTGAAACTGGCCCTTGCTGTACTTATTATGGTACCTTTAATTGCCTGTGCCTTTTATATAGTGTTCAGGAAGGTGAGAGTACTTTTCCGTAAGAGCCGTGAGATAATTGATGCTCTGAACAGGGTAATAAACGAGAGTATACTGGGGTCGGCGATAATAAGAGTACTGAATTCCCAGCAGCCGGAGAGTCAGAAATTCCTTGAAAAGAATATAGAATCCAGGGAACTGGGATTATCTATAGTTAGGCTCTTTTCAGTACTTATCCCCATAATAATGTTTGTCTCAAACATGGCAGTTGTCACAATTCTTGCCCTGGGTGGTCATTATGTAGTTCTTGGCACACTATCTCTGGGCAATTTTGCCGCGTTCAACAGCTATCTTGTAATGCTCATCTTCCCTGTGATGATGATCGGATTCATGAGTAACATAATAGCTTCAGCCACTGCTTCATACGGCAGAATAATGCAGGTTCTGAATGAGCCGCCACAGGCAGAGACCGGAAGTGTCAGATCGGATATCACGGGAAATATTGTACTGCAAAACATATCATTAAGCTATAAAGAAAAGCCGGTATTGAAAAATATTTCATTCTCTGTCAGGGCAGGGAGCAGGAGTGCCATTATCGGTCCAACCGCGGCAGGCAAGAGCCAGTTGCTCTACCTTCTTACAAACCTTATATCTCCTGATCACGGCACTATTGAATTCGACGGAATACCGGTTGAAAAATATTCAAGGGAAATATTTCATAAGCAGATTGGCTTTGTATTCCAGGACAGCATAATTTTCAACCTGAGCCTGAGGGAAAATATCGCATTCAATGATTCTGTAACCGATGAGTCTCTTGCAAAGGCTGTCGAAACGGCTGAACTTGCAGATTTTGTCAGATCGCTTCCGGAACAGCTCGATACCATTATTACCGAAAGAGGAACCAGCCTGTCAGGTGGTCAGAAGCAGAGAATTATGCTCGCGAGGGCACTGGCTATGAATCCAAAGATTTTACTGCTCGACGATTTCACTTCCCGGGTAGACAGGAAAATTGAAGACAAGATATTGTGCAATATCCAGGCTAATTACCCCGACCTGACACTTCTATCGGTTACCCAGAAAATCGCACCGGTAAAACATTATGACCAGATAATCCTTCTTATGGAAGGAGAAGTAATTGCTTCGGGTAAGCATAAGGATCTGCTTGAAAGTTCACCTGAATATATTCAGATATACAGTTCACAGAAAAGTACTCATCATTATGAATTATGATCTGAATAAGGCAACGGATAAAATGTCAGGGAAACTCCCGGTGCTGGCATCACTCAGGAAACTGATTACTATTATAAGCGGGGAACGTCGTAACCTGATCATTGCATTTTCGGCTATTTTCATGAATGCCGGACTAAGCCTCGCAGGTCCGTATATTGTTGGTTATACAATCGATAATTATGTACAGGCGAAAGATTATCATGGTGTGCTTCTCTTTGCCGGATTACTTATGATCATGTATGTTGTGGCATTTGTTGTTAACTATGTCCAGATGCGACTGATGGGCGGAATAGGCCAGCGCATGCTTTTCAGCCTCCGGAATTCGGTTTTCAATAAGCTGCAGGAACTGCCTCTCGATTTTTTTAACCAGAATAAGGCGGGTGATCTTATATCGCGTATCAACAACGACACTGACAAAGTTAATCAGTTCTTTTCACAGTCGCTGATGCAGTTCATTGGAAGCCTGATAACCATGACAGGTGCAGGGATACTCCTGCTGGCGATAAACCTGCCGCTGGGACTGGCAGCACTTTCTCCTGCAATTTTCCTTTTGCTGTTCACTAAAAGTGTTTCGCCATGGATCAGGAGAAAAAATGAAGATAGTCTTGAAAGCCTGGGTAATTTATCGGCAGAAATACAGGAGAGCCTGGCAAATTTCAGGGTTGTGGTTGCCTTTAACAGACGTGATTATTTCCGTAAACGCTTCGAAAAGGTAAACAACGAGAATTATAAAAGATCTGTACAGGCAGGTATTGCTAACGTTATCCTGACCCCGGTGTATACTTTTGCATCAAATATCGGACAGCTGATAGTACTTTCCATGGGTATATGGCTTATAATCAAAGGTAATTTCTCAGTAGGATTACTTATAAGTTTCATCGCGTACATATCCAGTTTTTATAATCCATTGCGGCAGATGGCCGGGCTGTGGGCCAACTTTCAATTAGCTCTGGCAGCATGGGACAGGATCTCTCATTTGCTTTCATTTGAAAATAATCTTAAAGTTATTGATGACAGGAGTCATTACAGGAATACATCCTGCATACATTTCAGCAATGTCTCATTCAGTTATCCAAATGGGAAAGAGGTATTGCACAATGTAAACTTCGATCTTCAGAGAGGCCGGACATATGCTTTTGTCGGTCCCACCGGAGGTGGTAAAACAACAACAGCCTCTCTTATAGCCAGGCTTTACGATACGACCAAAGGAACTATCCTGCTTGACGGCAGGGACATCAGGTCGTATACTCCCTGTGAAAGAGCTTCGAAGATAGGATTTATCCTGCAGGAACCTGTACTGTTTTCGGGTACAGTGCGCGATAATATTCTTTACGGCAATCCTGAATGTACAGGGTTCTCCAATGGTCAGCTCGAAGAAGTCCTTGAAGAAGTACAGCTTGCAGGTTTGCTGAAGCGGTTTGATAAAGGGCTGGACACTCCAATACAGACAAGTGGCGATGGAATAAGCCTCGGACAGAAACAGATCATTGCTTTTATGAGAGCTATATTACGAAAACCGGAGCTTCTGATCCTTGATGAGGCTACTGCAAATATTGATACCGTTACTGAACAACAGCTTGAAACAATAATGAAGGGACTGCCGGCATCCACTACCAAGGTTATCATTGCCCATCGCCTGAACACGATCGAAAATGCCGATGAGATATTCTTTGTAAACTCAGGCGAGATTATTGCAGCAGGGTCATTCGACCAGGCCCTCAACCTGCTTATGCATGGAAAAATTGAGAGTTAATGTGTCTTTATCCGGCATTATTTTGTGAATTTTATTACCGTAAACATAAAAGTAAAAGTTTATTCAGTATTTTAGTCCAGCTTCTCACCGGAAGGCATCAGAGTGAGGAGTGAGGAGTGAGGAGTGAGGAGTGAGGAATGAGGAGTGAGGAATGAGGAGTGAGGGCAATAAGAATAGAATCCGGGAAAATTCCCGGGGAAAAGAGAAATTATTAGGAAAAAGAAAGAAAAGGTATGCAGAACAATATAGTTAACAAATAATTGATATGCCGGAATTACTGATAGGAATTGATATAGGAGGTACAAAATGTGCCATTATCTTAGGCAGAACTGAAGGAGACAAACTTGAAATAATTGATAAGCTGGGATTTCCCACCGAAACCAGTCGCGGACCTGATCATACCCTGAAAAATATTTTCATGAATATTGACAAGGTATTTGACAGGCAGAAACTCACTCCTTCAATGATTGAGGCAACAGGTGTGAGCTGCGGTGGGCCGCTTGACAGTAAGACCGGTGTTGTCATGTCGCCACCCAATCTTCCGGGATGGGATAACATTCCTGTTGTAAAAATGTTAACTGAAAGGTACGGTTTTAAGGCCGGGATCCAGAATGATGCGAATGCCTGTGCCCTGGCCGAATGGAAATTCGGTGCCGGAAGGGGTACAGAAAACATGATATTCATGACATTCGGAACAGGTCTTGGATCAGGATTGATACTAAATGGTAAGTTATATGCAGGAACCAATGATATGGCCGGGGAAGTGGGTCATATAAGGCTCAGCGGATTCGGACCTGTCGGTTACGGAAAGGCAGGAAGCTGGGAAGGTTTCTGCAGTGGCGGAGGAATAGCACAGCTTGCCCGTACCATTATAATGGAAAAATTCCAGATGGGAGAAAAAGTCAGTTTCTGTCAGTCGGCTGATGAACTAAGCAATATAAATGCGCAGCTGGTTGCCGAAGCCGCCATGAAGGGTGACGAACTGGCACTTAATATTTACAGGATCTCAGGTGAATATCTGGGAAAAGGACTCTCTGTGCTTATAGATATCCTTAATCCTGAAATGATAGTTATAGGAAGTATTTTTGCCAGGTCGAAGGAATTACTGGAACCTCATGCAATGAAAATAATTGAAAAGGAGGCACTTGCCCATTCCCGGAATGTATGCCGCATAGTTCCCGCCATGCTCGGGGAAGAACTGGGTGATTTTGCTGCACTCTCGGTCGCCTCCAATCTATTACAAAAGTAACATCGGAGCTAACGTCATTGCGAGGAGCGAAGCGACGAAGCAATCCGTTGACATAACTGAGTGTTACATCGCAGGATGTAAGGAAGCAATCCGTAAAGAATTAATTAAGAATCACTCCCATGGTGCCCACCCTTCATCATATTCAAGGTATGCCCTGCGACCGAATTCCAGCGGAGGTGTTCCTGTTTCAAATGCCCCAAGGTCAGGACCTTTACCTGAATAATTATCATTAAAACCGGGAATTATTGCCCCGGAGTCAATAAGCGGATTTTTAATCCATACAACAGGATCGGTTATATTCACTTTCCGCTCCCCGAATTCATAAGGATGAGCACCCCATTTAATACTGTTTATAGTTGATCTGGGATAGAACTCAAGGCTATAGGACGAAACGTATAACCTTGTTCCAGATGGTGTGACATTGAAACGAATTCCATTGTTTTCCCGGGCTGTTCCCCTTGTAGTACCTGAATAATAATCATAATCATAATCACTTGCCGGCTCCTTTTCTGAATCAGTAGCCAGCCTGCCGGGGACATCGAAGATATTATTCCTTGTTATACAGTTTGGATTGACATGACTTGTAAATGCATGAAAAACACCACGCGGTTGCAATGCTGTATTGTGGAATACATATTTCCTCCCTCCTCCGAATTCATTTCTTTCTCCTGTTTTAATAAAAGCTCCTCCGTTTGTATTTGAATGTCCGGTACGGCTTTCCCCGAGGACATTCCTGAAAATATACAGCGGCCCTTTTGAAGTGCAGGCTGTAGCTATCCCGTTAAAAAAGAGATGAGCATAATTTCCCCAGATCCTGACATTCATATTGGCACCCTCGCTTTCGATCGCGTCATCCCAGATACTGCGCATCAGATTCCCGTAAATGTCGGAATCGCAGTTCACGTTGCCGACAAATGAAAAATTGCTTCCGCCTCCAATGGCATCATTAAATCCGTGATCCTCGGTTGAAACAATGTCATTATAACGGATTACATTCCCCCCCTTACTCTGAATTATCGAAATCCCCTGTGGTCCGTTCGGGTGTCCTGTTTCCCAGTCATTTGATGCGCCTCTAGGATCTTCTATCAGATTTCTCTGGATTGTCAGGTCAGATGTTCCTTCTTCAGCATATATACCACTGTCGGATCCGCCATCTATATTACCATAGGTTCGGGGCCCTCCTATCCTTCCCCAGAAAGTGATATGGCATTGTTCAATAACTATATCATGCCTGTTTTTTCTGATCCTTATGCCATGTACTGCCGGATTCCGTATTTCAACACCTCTGATAATCACATAGTCAGCGTCAACAAGTATCCCGTTCTCTGAAACATTTTTCAGATTCAGTATTGATTTCGAATTTTCAGGTACGGTGATAAGATGATATGCACCTGGAGTACCTGATTCAGTTATCAGGACCTGCTTATCTGACTCTCCTTCAGGGAGAACAGTAACCTTGCCGACAGGGAAAACATCGCTTTTTGTTTTCAGTTCCAGCCGTGTTTCACCGGATGATGTTTCAAGCTCGGCTTCATATTCAGTATTGGGGTTAAGGTTTATGATACTGCCCCTGTACTCTCCGTCGCGTGAATCGTAAACCAGATCAAATCCAGGTTTCCAGGTTCCTTCTTTAACTTCTTTATAACGGATTTTACAAGGACCTGCTTCAGCTGTCTTATAATAAATTCCCGCACATTCGTAAGTTGTTACGGCATACGGATTCCTGGCGTTACTCCCTGCCTGTTGCCCGACAGCCTGCTTTGCAGCAAAAAACATGAAGTAACCAACTATCACTATTACGAACCTTGTCATATATATGAAGTTAAGTTTATTGTATTATTACTGCGAGCCCAACAATTTGAACTATACATCAAGCTACAGTCATTGCGAGGATCCCGTTTTGTCCCACAAAACGGGAGACGAAGCAATCCGTTACCGTAGTTGAGAGTTACATAGCAGGCTGTGCCGAAGAAATCCGTAACGAACTAATTCTTAGTCACTCCGCTGCCCTATACAACTCAATATTCGAAATGACCGGACACGCTTTGGATTTTAGTATTGAAAGTCTGATCTTCGATGTTTTTACAACAGGAAATTTTCTGATCACTTTATATCCGATGGTTGTGCCTTCGGAAACAGTGATCCATTCACCGCTTACCAGTGCATCCACCCTGAACTCCTGAACCCGCTGTCCAAGTCTTATATATTCCTGTATCAGTATCCTGTTCACTTCTGTTTCCCCGCCAAGATCAATAGTAATATCGGCTGTAGTCTGTTCATCTTTAACCGTCCAGTATGTATCGGGATTCCCGTCAATTGCATTAGCGGGATTAAAATCTTTACTCCTGACTGCAGAAGCCCGGGCAGATTTCCCCTCAGCCAGTTCGTTTTCAAATTCCTTTTCCCTGAGTTCCCTGAAAGCAAGCAATGATTTCACATCATTTTCGTGAAGTAATCCTCTTTTATCGGGAGGAATATTAAGAAGCAGATTGCTGTTCCGTCCGACTGAAGAATAGTAAAGTTCCATAAGGTTTTCCGGTGAGCGGACAAGGGAATCCTGTTCCGGGTGATAAAACCATCCGCGCCGTATTGATACATCCACTTCTGCAGGAACCCAGTAATTACCGTCTTCATGTCCTTCACCCAGGATCCTGGCAAAATTTCCTCCCGGCCATAATTCATCTCTTTTCAGAAGGCACCAGTTGGTAAGGCTACCCATACCGCTTTCATTACCGACCCATCTGACATCCGGGCCGGCATCACTGAACATAACAGCACCAGGCTGGAGTTCTCTTACTATCTTATGTGTGTTGGGCCAGTCATAGTATGTCTTGTTATCAATTCTTCTTGTCTCCCTTGCACCTCCGTAGTAACCATCACCTCCGTTTGCCCCGTCGAACCATACTTCAAAAATATCACCATAGTCTGTAAGCAGTTCCCTGAGCTGATTCCTGTAATAAACAAGATATTCAGGCGTTCCATATACAGCGCTGTTCCTGTCCCAGGGGGATAGATAAACACCCATCTTCAAACCGAATTCATCACATGCAGCCCTGAGATCTTTCAATACATCACCGCTTCCATTTCTCCATACTGAATTTTTTACAGAGTGCTCCGTGAATTCCGAAGGCCAGAGGCAAAAACCATCATGGTGCTTGGCAGTGATTATGATCCCTTTCATACCTGCATCCTTTGCTACTCTTGCCCACTGGCGGCAATCCATTGCAGACGGATTAAAGACTGACTCCTTCTCATCACCGTATCCCCATTCCTTACCTGTGAATGTATTTACGGTAAAATGAACAAACATATAATATTCAAGCTGATGCCATGCCAGCTGCCTTTCAGATGGTACCGGCCCGAATGGTTCCGGAGGTTTTACTTCTGAGCATGAAGTTACAGCCAATAACATTGAAATAATGATAATGCGGGTTTTCATTTGTAATTTAGGTTTTGGAACTCTGTGTAACTCTGTGTAACTCTGTGTAACTCTGTGTAACTCTGTGTAACTCTGTGAATCCTCTGTGTAACTCTGTGTGATCTCTGTATAAGTTCTTAAATTTTTAATTTACACAGAGGATTCACAGAGATCCACAGAGGTAAGTATTATTTGGACAGGTCTTTGATCCTGATATTCCGGAAATTTACCACAGAACCGTGTCCGAGGAATCCTATATGGCCGGATTTGTTTTTTAATCCCGGATGTTCCCTGTGATCCATGGTACCGTTATCACGCGGACCGGCAATATCTCCGTCTACTATGGTTGTACCGTTGAGTACAACTTTAACAGATGTACCCTGAACAATGACTTCCTGGTAATTCCATTCTCCAACCGGATTGAGATATCCTTTCTTTGCCGGAATCACTCCGTAAACAGAACCATGATACTGATAAGGTTCAAGATTTGCATAGACAGGAGCTGTGTTATCAATAATCTGAAGTTCCATACCCACATATGCGGCATCACCTGTAAGCGGAGCCCTTATGCCCAGTCCGTTGTTCGCTCCCGGAGTAAGCCGGAATTCGAAACGGAAAATAAAATCACCATATTCCTTTTCGGTATAAAGATTACCACCACTGCCTTTATCCGGTCTGATAACTATCATCCCGTCCTCGGCAACATATGAATCTTTGTTCCCCGTCCAGTTATCGAGGTTCCTTCCGTTAAACAGAGCCACAAAACCCTCTGATTTCTCTTCAGGAGTGAGCTTATATTCCTTTTCACTTATCTCACGAACATAAATATCACGGAAAGCCAGATCAGTACCATGTGCCTGAAGTTCAATCGGTCCTGCCGGAAAGATCGGTATCTTACGGTCCCAGTAATTCTCCATTGTCACGTTATCCACTACCAGTTCTCCGTTGAGCCAGACAGATACTTTTTCTCCGATCATAATTATTTTGAATGTATTCCAGTCACCAACCGGATTGTCAGCTACTTTCAAAGGTTTTGACGGATGTATCTGGTTGTTATATAATCCACCTGATCCCACCTGTGCACCAGAAGAGACTCTTGATGTATCCCATATCTGTACCTGCGGAGTACCCCTTAGATAGATCCCGCTGTCACCTTCCTTTGATATTTTCCAGTCGACAAGCATTTCAAAATCTGCATATAATTTAACTGAACATAAATTGTCTCCACGTCCGCTAAACCATATACATCCGTCTTTAACACTCCAGTTCAGTGGAACTTTTTTATCTGCTTCAGCTTGTTTTCCGGCAAGCTCTGAAGGTCTCATTTTTGCGCGTGAAACGGGATTTTCAACCAGTCCCTGCCATCCCGTAAGATCCTTACCGTTGAACATGGACACAAAGCCTTCGTCGGGGGTCATTGATTCAAGGTATTTATTTATCATCTCCCTGTCATATTCACTTTCCTGTCCGGCAAGTTTCGACATCGCCTTTGTCAGTATCTGTCTTACATTGGTGCCATACATTCCTGCTTTCTGGTCCACTGTAGGAAGGGCAATATACATTATCGATTTTGCAGCGGTAGCTGATGTTGCCGGATCATCCAGGAAATCTGCCACAAAGAAAAGTGTCTGCCATGTTTTGAGTTTTCCCAGTTCTGTAAGTACCTGGTTTTTACGTTCCGAAGATAAGGCATAAGGCATTATTTTCCGGAAAAGAAGCAGTTTCTGTTCATCGGCAATGGCGGCATCCCTGATCTGTCTCACATATCCTTCAAAGGCAGGTGCTTCATAGGTTTTGTTACCCGAAGCACATATTTCATATAAAGCTGAAGACGCAGAATAATCTGACCATGAGGTGAGTGCCCTGAAGCATGTTTGACGCATATCCGGATCGCCATTTTCAAATTCTTTCAGAACGGCTGCAAGTGCTTCTCTTCCTCCTGTTCTTGCAAGTACAGGGATCAGGAGCTTTTTATCCATCCTGCCGTCCATTGCTTTCAGTATCTGTGCCGGTCTCTTTGTCCGGTCAGCAATCTTATTTGCAGCTACGGCAAGTGCCTGCTGTATTTCAGGAACATATGCGGTATTCCCGGCAGTATTTAGAAGACTTATCAGAGCTTCCTGGTCCTGTTGCCCTGCCAGACTTGGTAATGCTTTGAAGGCAGCATCCCTGACATCTTTATCAGCTGATGATGCATAAGGTAATATCTCCTTAAAGTATTCATTTCCGCGGTTCCATGCCATCAGACTGATAGCACTTACCCTGGCAGCGGATGATCCGTTCCTGAGCACTTCCTTAAGACCTGCAATTTCTTTATCTCCTGAAACACTTTTGAGTGCAGATATTGCTGCTTTCTGATCAGTAGGATTACCGTTTTTCATCATATAATCAATAAGTGAAGGCACAGCCTTGTTGCCGCTGATAACTGCAAGAGCCTCTGCTGCGGCTGCTCTGACTTCAGCATCAGGATTATCAAGAGATGAAGTGATAAGTCCCAGCGCCTGTTCATCTCCTCTGTTGCCCAGCATTCTGATAATTTCAGGTCTGGCTTCAGGAACAGCTTTAGGAAAATATTCTATCCATTTATTCACAATTTCGCTTCCTCCGATCATTCCTGTAAGATCGATGGCAGCATTCCTGTATTTCAGATCAGGATGCCCGGCTGCTTTCAGGATATCGGGAAACGCATCAATCCCATGAAAACTGACATAAGTCTTTAATGCTGCTGCTTTATTATGATAAGTAAGCTTGTCATTACATTTCTTAATAAGCAATTTACAGATCTTATCCATGGTTTTTATGTCACCTGCCAGTCCTACGGTGTTGGCATAGTTGATCAATGCAGCTGTTGCTCCTGTTCTTTCCCAGCGATATCCATAGCTTTTTGCTGCTTTCAGAAGTACCGGATATGCTTCAGGTGCGCCGCTCATGGCAAGAGCATTATAAGCAGAAGCCCTGGTATTTGTGTTTTCAACGGCTGACCAGTATATATAATCGCTGACAGATGCCTTTGATCCCATACCGGCAAGAGCATTCATTGCTGCTGCTGCACATGGGAGATTTCTGTCTTTAAGAGACTCTGCAAGTATCTGCTCTGCAACTTTTCCACCTATTGCAGTAATGGCTGATATTGCAGATGTACAGTTATTCTTATCAGCGACATAAGCCTTAAGCGCATTGGCTGCCTTTTCACTTCCGATAAGCTGAAGCTGCTTGATAAAGAAATCCTTTACACCGGGATCAGTCTTCCTGGAAGAATATGATATACAGATCTTCTCCCATAATTCTCTTCCAGCTTCTTTTCCTTTTGAGGAAAGAAATCTTGAGAATGTTTCGACAGCATATCTTGCATTTGTATCATCACCGGTACCTGCAGGGATGATCTGGTCGCAGATCTGGTTCAGACCGGCTTCCCCGAGAGCCAGCATATCTTCCATAAGCTTGTCGGTATAGGAAAGACTGGTGGCCGGGAACTGTGCCAGCAGATCAGCTACTTTGGTCCCGAGAGTCCTCCTGTCCTGTGCAATGGATAGAGAAGATATCAGAAGGAGTGATATCAGTGTAAGAAATATATTTTTGATCTTCATAATTTTCATTTTTTGAATTTTTTCAGGTTTCATCATTTCATATTCTCCAGGGATCCCTCATTGGCTGATCGATCAGCCTGTTGGCTCCATCGTCATCAACAAAACGCTGTCTGACAGGATCATATTTAAGATTCCTGCCCAGCCGGAGGGCAATGATACCAAGATTAACGATTGAACATGATCTGTGTCCGTTAGCTTCATTCAGTGCGAATTTTTTCCTTGTGAGAACTGATTCGGAAAATGTTGTGACCTGAGGCTCCGGATCGGGAAGTGAAGCCAGTATCTTATCCAGGTCTTTGATATCGGATCTGAATCCCTTATACAACTTTCCTTTCGGACCTTCAATATATGCGGCATTCTTATCCCGGTTTTCACCATCAAGAATTATCTGGCAACCGTCCTCATAGGTATAGGTGATCCTTCTCCATGAACCCACTGCATCATAATGCTGTTGCGGAGCATCGATCTCGACCGATACCGGTCCCGTTTCGTCCTTACCAAGGAAATACTGTACGGGATCAAGATAATGCTGACCCATATCACCCAGTCCGCCTCCGTCATAATCCCAGTATCCGCGGAATTTGGAATGCACCCTTTCGACATTATATGGTTTATACGGGGCCGGGCCAAGCCAGAAGTCATAATCAAGTTCAGGCGGGACAGACTCCGGTTTCAGGTTATGTAAACCGCTCCAGTAAAATTTCCAGTCATATCCGGTTATTCCGCTAACTGTGACTTTCAGAGGCCAGCCAAGAAGACCGCTGTCGACAAGTTTTTTAACAGGTTTGACTTCGGTACCCATTCCATAAAACTGATCCTTGAATCTGAACCATGTGTTCAGCCGGAACATTCTTCCGTATTTCTGAACAGCTTCAACAACCTTTATCCCTTCACCAATTGTTCTTGTCATAGGCTTTTCGCACCAGATGTCCTTTCCGGATTCCGCGGCCATCTTTGACATAATACCATGCCAGTGGGGCGGTGTAGCTATATGAACTATATCAATATCATCACGTGCAATCAGTTCACGGAAATCATGATAACCTGTAATATTACCGCCGGCCTGGGCAATGGCCTGGGCCAGATGATTCTTATCAACATCACAGACTGCCAGCAAACGGGTTCCTTCATAGCCGATATGACCTCTTCCCATTCCTCCCACTCCTATTATTCCTTTTGTCAGCTGGTCACTGGGAGCCGTATAACCCTTTCCCCCGAAAACATATCTGGGTATGATAGTAAATGCAACCGTGGCAGCACCGGTTTTCCTGAGAAAATCGCGCCTGCCGATCTTAGTATTCTTCATATTTTAATATTTATGGTTTATTCTTTTTTCAGGCAATACATTGAAACAGCAAAGAGATATATCATACATGCAACGAGTACAAGCATTCCGATACTCAGATTGCTTATCTCTCCGATCCAGCCGACAAGAAGTGGAATGACTGCTCCTCCGGAGATTGCCATCATCATGAGTCCGGAAATCTCATTACTTCTTTCCGGCATTTTCCCGACGGCAATTGAAAATACAAGAGGCCATATATTGGCAACAGCAAGCCCGATAAGGAAAATCAGGACCCATGCAAGGGCTGATGATTTTATAAGAAGAATGGCAATCAGGAAAATTATCCCCAGAAGAGATGTCCACATGAAAAACTTCTGTGAAGAGATCCTGGTAAGCATAATTGCACCTGCAAAAGTACCGAGCATACGACCAAGAAAGTAAATACTTCGTCCTGATTCTGCTGCAACCTGCTCTACTCCGAACCTTTTGATCAGGAACTGTCCGGAATTTGAATTAAATCCGACATCCACACCCACTACAAGGAATATTGAAAGAACCATCAGTAAAATGAAATTATTACCGAGCAGTTTGAAAGAAGATCCGATTGATACTTTCAGTCCTTCCTGCCTCGTTTCTCCGATTTTTACATTTCCGAGCCAGAGAACTGAAAGGATCGATACAATCCCAAAAACAAGGAAAAGTATCTTCCAGTCACCAAATTTTGCAGCAAAAATTGCAGCCAGGGGAGCTCCGAGCATTGACCCGATGGCTTTTACAAACTGTGAAAAACTTAAAAAGCTTGATCTTCTGTTGCCGGGCACAACATCAACAAGCAGCGGATTGGCCGATACCTGAACGATTGTATTTCCGTTACCCAGCAGTGCGGCCCCCACCATTACCATAGCAAATGAATAAAATAACCATGGAACAAGCAATCCGAGC
>CAYQZL010000099.1:0-16494 GCA_964421975.1 uncultured Rikenellaceae bacterium | reverse complement strand
CACCCTATCCTACACTCTTTCCCTACACGACGCTCTTCCGATCTGAGGGGGAGATGAGGAGATGGGGAGATGAGGAGAGAGGGGGAGATGAGGAGATGAGGTGAGAGGGGGAGATGAGGAGAGAGGGGGAGAGAGGGGGAGATGAGGAGTCAACTGAATGCCATCCCCCCTTGAGGGGGGCAGGGGGGTGTAAAACAGTTATAATGGTCACCAAAGATTAAAAACAATACAGATGTTTGTAAGAAAAGCAAGCCCTGCCGATGCCCCGGCAATAATAGATTTCCAGCTGAAAATGGCCTGGGAAACAGAAAAAAGATCCCTCGACAGGGATATCGTAACAAAAGGAGTTAATGCAGTCTTTGCCGACAGCCGGAAAGGTGAATATTATGTGGCTGAAGCTGACGGAAAAGTGGTTGCCTCCCTGCTTATAACATATGAATGGAGTGACTGGCGCAATTGTGATGTGTGGTGGTTCCAGTCGGTTTTTGTAATGCCGGAATACCGCCGGAAAGGCATCTTCAGGGAAATGTACACTTTCATAAAGGGAAAAGCCACCGAAAATGATATTGCAGGACTTAGACTTTATGTTGAAACGGAGAATAAAAGGGCAATGAAAACTTACGAAGCTCTGGGAATGACCAGCGAACATTATAACTTTTATGAATGGATGAGAAAATGAACTATGCACTGGTTCCTTCTGATATTCCTTATACCTTATTTATACAGACTTCTTAAACTATACCGAAGCCTCAGGGGAATAAAACCGTATTTCGTCAGTAACAATCCCGGAATATTTGTCTCGGTAATTATTGCCTGCAGGAATGAAGAAAACAATCTGCCTTTCCTGCTGAAAGATATTTCGGAACAGGACTATCCTCCAGGCTTATTCGAGGTAATAGTGGTAGATGACAATTCTTCCGACAGAACTTATGCTATTGCTGCAGCCTTCTCCGGTATACAAAATCTCAGGGCATATAAAAATAAAGGGAAAGGGAAAAAGTCAGCGATCAGGACCGGCACTAAAACAGCTTCGGGAGAACTTATTGTAACTGTTGATGCCGACACGGGAATGAAGGCAGGATGGCTGAGAACAATTGCATCATTTTATGAACATAACAGACCTGAAATGATAATATGTCCTGTAATTCTGGAGGTTTCAGGAGGAGGGTTTTTCAGACGTTTTCAGGAACTTGAGTTTCTGGGTCTGCAGGGTATTACGGCAGGTTCGGCAGAAGCCGGAGATCCACTGATGTGTAACGGAGCAAACCTGGCATTCACTTCCGGGGCCTTTCAAAAACATGGCAACAACCTGCATGACGAACTGGCATCAGGTGATGATGTTTTCCTTTTACACAATATAAAATCAGAAAGTTGTTCCGTCATAAGATGGCTCGAATCAGAAGAAGCTACAGTTAAAGCTGCTGCGGCTTCAACAATCAGGGCATTCCTGAGACAAAGGGCAAGATGGATCTCGAAAGCAGGTTTTTACACCGATCATTCTACAAAAATTACTGCTGCAGCTACACTGACTGCCGTGCTACTGCAGCTGGGAACAATGACCGCGTCATTTGCAGATAACAGATTCATT
Organism: uncultured Rikenellaceae bacterium; assembly: GCA_964421975.1. Lineage (GTDB taxonomy): Bacteria > Bacteroidota > Bacteroidia > Bacteroidales > VadinHA17 > LD21. The sequence continues at coordinate 14,906 of CAYQZL010000099.1, read as the reverse complement.
CTTCTGGCCGGAGCTGTCCTTTTTTTAAAATCAATACCTGATTATCTCATTTTAAGGAATACAGCCACACGTTACAATAAAAGATCACTCCTGAGATGGTTCGTACCCTCACAGTTAGTCTATCCTTTTTATGTAATTGCTGTAGCTTTTAATTCCCCATATCGGAGAGGAATTTGATCCTTATGAGTCTTATCTCTTCTTCTTCAAAATCGTTCCCGAGCTCACTTATCGCTTCTTCAAGTGAATCTGATTCAGCTTCTTCCCTGAAATATGAAGATATCTCATGCTGGCGGTCATCTTCAATCACAGAGTTTATATAATAGTCGAGGTTCAGCTTTGTTCCTGAATTGACAATAGCTTCAATTTCTGAAAGCAGTTCTCCCATTTCAAGTCCTTTTGCTTCGGCGACATCTTCCAGAGAGCGTTTCATGTCGATGCTCTGAATGATATAAACTTTTATTCCTGATTTATTTACCACGGACTTGACAACCATGTCAAGAGGTCTTATTATTTCCTTCTCCTCTACATATTTTTTTATAAGTTCGACAAACTCCCTGCCATAGCGTTGTGCTTTACCTGCTCCCACACCTGAAATGTTCTGAAGTTCATCGAGGGTAACAGGGTATTGTATAGCCATATCTTCGAGTGAAGGATCCTGAAAAATCACAAAAGGAGGAACTTCTTTTTGTTTTGATATTTTTTTTCTGAGGTCTTTAAGTATGCTGAACAGTTCTTCATCGACTGCAGCTGTTTTTGCGCCGAAAGCATTCTCCTCTTCTGAAGTATCTGCATAATCATGATCTTCGGCAAGCATGAATGATACGGGTTTGTTCAGGAATTCCTGTCCTTTCTGGGTCACTTTCAGGAGGCCGTAGTTCTCAATATCTTTTGTAAGCAGTTTGGCAATAAGAGCCTGTCTGGTCACCATATTCCAGTATTTCTCATCTTTATCTTCACCTATTCCAAAGAATTCAAGCTTGTTATGCTTATAGGATTTAACTGCGGAGGTGACTTTCCCTGAGAGTATATGTGCTATATGGTCGGCTTTGAATTTCTCCTTTACTGCCAGTACTGTTTCAAGTACATTTACGACTGATTCACTACCCTCGAACTGAGCTTTGGGATGGAGGCAGTTGTCGCATGCCTCGCAATTCTCTTGAGGGTACTCTTCTCCGAAATAATGAAGCAGCAATTTTCTTCTGCATACTGAAGATTCTGCATATGAAACGGTTTCAAGCAACAGTTGTTTACCTATTTCCTGTTCGGCAATAGGTTTTCCCTGCATGAATTTCTCCAGCTTCATAATATCATTATAGCTGTAGTATGCAATGCAGTTTCCTTCTCCCCCATCTCGTCCTGCCCTGCCGGTTTCCTGGTAATAGCCTTCAAGGCTTTTTGGGATATCGTAATGTATCACAAATCTCACATCCGGTTTGTCGATACCCATTCCGAAAGCTATTGTGGCAACGATCACATCAACTTCTTCCATCAGGAATTTATCCTGATTCTGGGTTCTGGTTGCAGAATCCATTCCCGCGTGATATGGTAATGCCTTGATTCCGTTTACCTTGAGCACCTCTGCCATCTCTTCCACCTTTTTACGGCTGAGGCAGTATATTATCCCCGATTTACCCGGATTATTCTTTATATACTTAATGATTTCCTTTGTAACATCCTGTTTGGATCTGACTTCATAATACAGGTTCGGTCTGTTAAATGAAGATTTGAACACATCGGCGTCCAGTATTCCCAGGTTTTTCTGGATATCGTGCTGTACCTTTGGAGTTGCGGTTGCAGTCAGAGCAATTATCGGAGCCCTCCCGATAGTGTCAATTATCGGCCTGATACGTCTGTATTCGGGTCTGAAATCATGACCCCATTCCGATATACAGTGTGCTTCATCAATTGCATAGAACGAGACTTTTATATTCTTAAGGAATTCAATATTATCTTCTTTGGTCAGCGACTCCGGTGCAACATATAATAATTTTGTTTCACGGTCAAGAACATCTTTCTTGACCCTTGCTATTTCGGTTTTTGTAAGGGAAGAATTAAGAAAATGTGCTACATCATCATTTGTGCTGAAATTTCTCATTGCATCCACCTGGTTCTTCATCAGGGCGATAAGGGGAGAAATGACTATTGCCGTTCCCTGGCCCATAACTGCAGGTAACTGATAACACAGAGATTTGCCTCCGCCGGTAGGCATAAGAACAAAAGTGTCCCTGCCCGCCAGAATATTTTTTATTATTACTTCCTGCGTTCCTTTAAAAGTATCAAAACCAAAATACTTTTTCAAATAATCATGTATGGTACTGTCACTAACCATAACTTCACTTTTAGATAAAACTGTCAAAACTGCTCCTTTCTTACTTTTATATAAATTTAATCATTTTCCAATTCAAAAAAGTATTTTAAAGAATTATTAACAAATAGTTTTCCTTATTATTGTTTATATAATGAAGACAATATTGTTTTCCATACGAAGTTTTATCATCTTTACACGCTGAATTTTAAAAATTATCTTTTCAGATGGCTTTAAAGAGGAAACCGGGCAAAGGAGGTGAAGGAGAAATGTCATTCCTTGAGCATCTCGAGGAACTGAGATGGCATATCATCCGGTCGGTCATTGCTATTGTGGTATTAATGCTTGTTGCTTTCTTTTTAAAGAATTTCATTTTCGATAAGATCATCCTGGCTCCAAAAAACCCTGAGTTTTTCACAAACAGGATATTATGTAATCTCGGACATGCCACCATTTTCGGACATCAGCTGAATATAGATGCTTTATGCATAAACAGGCAGGAGCTTAATCTCATAAGCATCAAGATGGCTGGACAGATAACCACTCACATACTTGTTGCGCTGGTTGCGGGTCTGATAATGGCTTTCCCGGTTATCATTTATGAATTCTGGATGTTTTTCAAACCTGCACTTCACGAAAATGAAGCAAAATATACCAAAGGTGCTGTACTTTCAACCACTATGCTTTTTTTTGTCGGAGTTCTTTTCGGATATTATGTACTTGCACCCCTTTCAATACATTTTCTCAGTTCCTATCAGGTAAGCCCCGATGTTGTTAACCAGATCAATATAAGATCATATATTGGTACGATAACATCAATCTGTCTTGCTACAGGATTGATATTTGAACTACCCATTATTGCATTTTTCCTGACAAAGATCGGTATCATAACTCCTGCATTTATGAGAAAATACAGGAAGCATGCAATTTTAATGATCGTTATACTTGCTGCGATAATCACTCCTCCTGATGTATTCTCACAGATGCTGGTATGTATTCCTCTGCTTTTTTTATATGAAGTAAGTATAGGTATTTCCGGACGGGTCATAAGAAAAAAAGAGAAGGAACATGCGGCTTTTATGAAAGAGGGAAAAGAAGAAAATTCAAATAATCCCGCAACCTGAATTATACAATGAAACTTCATACGGAAAACCTGGTTAAGAAATATCACAACCGTACGGTTGTTGACCATGTTTCCTTTGAGGTGGAACAGGGTGAGATAGTCGGGCTTCTCGGACCTAACGGTGCCGGTAAAACGACATCATTCTATATGATAGTAGGGCTGATACGGCCTAAAGAAGGAAGGATATTCCTTGATGATGAGGAAATAACGAATCTTCCTGTTTATAAACGTGCAAGAAAAGGCCTGGGATATCTCGCCCAGGAAGCATCTGTATTCAGAAACCTTTCTGTTGAAGATAACCTCCGGGCTGTCCTTGAAATGTCGGATTTCTCACGTCAGGAACAGGCTGAGAGAGTTGAATCACTGCTTAACGAATTCGGGCTCCGGAAAATCAGAAAGAGCAAGGGTATCCAGTTATCAGGAGGGGAAAGAAGACGTACTGAAATTGCCAGGGCTCTTGCCCTTAAACCCAGGTTTATACTGCTTGATGAACCCTTTGCAGGAATAGATCCGATTGCTGTCGAAGATATCCAGAATATTGTTTCCCATCTGAAGAATAAAAATATAGGCATCCTGATCACTGATCATAATGTACATGAAACCCTTTCAATAACCGACAGAGCCTATCTTCTTTTTGAAGGGAAAATACTGAAATCGGGCACAGCCTCACAACTTGCTGAAGATGAGCATGTAAGAAAAGTGTATCTCGGAAAAAACTTCGAGCTCAGACGCTGATCTCCTCTGTTTGTTTTTCATGTAATTTATAGTACTTTTGCGGGGATTTTTCCGCGGATGTGTCGTAATTGGTAGCCGAGCAAGACTTAGGATCTTGTGTCTAACAGACGTGGGGGTTCGAGTCCCTTCATCCGCACTAAATTGCAAACCGCCTTCAAAACGGTTTATTATTCGTTTTGGCGGTTTTTTAAGTATCTAATAATACAATTTACATAATATGGATATCTCCAGAGAAAACAGAGACGACCTGAATACAGTTCTGAAAGTGAAACTTGGCAAGGCTGATTATGAGGAAAGAGTTGAAACAGTTTTAAAAGATTATCGTAAAAAGGCAAATATTAAGGGATTCAGACCCGGGATGGTCCCGATCGGCATTATCAGGAAAATGTACGGAAGTGCCGTAAAACTGGATGAAATAAACAAAATTGTGTCGGAAAGTGTTCACAAATATCTTGTTGATGAAAAAATAGAGATCCTTGGCGATCCCCTTCCCCTGGCAGATGAAAATGAAAAAATTGACTTTATAAATGATGATGACTTTTCATTCTCATTCGAACTGGGCCTTGCACCTGCTTTCGAACTTACCCTGAGCAAGGAAAATGAGGTCACATTGCATGAGATCATTATTGACGAGAAAATGAAAAACGATTATGTCAGCAGTTATACACGCCGCTTTGGTGAATTCAAAAACGCCGACATAAGCGATGAAAAAGATATTCTGAAAGGAAAGATCGAAGCTGTAAACGATCAAGGTGAGATCATTCCCGATGGCATTAATATTGAAGAAACCAGCATTGGAATTGATATAATCAGGGATGAGGAAATAAAAAAATCCTTCATCGGAAAAAATGAAAACGAAAGCATCGATTTCGATATCCGGAAAGCTTTCCCCAATTCGGCCGAAATAGCCGGTTTGCTTAAAATAGAGTCCTCAGATGCCGAAAATATCGAAGGTAATTTCCGGTTTACAATAAAGGAAATATCAAGGTTTTATCCGGCTGAAACAGGTCCTGAACTGTTCGACAGGATCTATGGCGAAGGAGTTGTCTCAACCGAAGATGAATTCATGAAAAAGATCGAAGAAGAGATAGCCGCAAACCTCTCAAAAGAAAGCAATTATAAACTGATGCAGGATATACGTAAACTTACGTTGGATAAAACAGAATTCTCCCTGCCTGAAGAATTCCTGAAAAAATGGTTGCTGAAAACCAATCAGGAAACGACACCCGAACAGGTCGATAAGGAATTTGACACTTTCTTACAGGACCTGAAATGGCAGCTTATAAAAAATAAAGTTGCAAAAGATAAGGGAATAAAGATCAGCGAGGAAGAATTACTCACAGAAGCTGAAAAAATAACAAGATTCCAGTTCGGACAATACGGACTTTACTATGCAACCGATGAACAGATATCGAATTATGCAAAAGAAACACTCAAAAGAGATGATGATGCAAAAAGAATAGCCGACAAGATACTGAATGATAAAGTCCTTGAAACACTGAAAGAGATTGTCAGTATTGAGAACAAAGAAATAACAGTCGAGGAATTCAACAAGCTTTTTGAGAATTAAAAATGCACGGGATATAGAATTAATCTTCTTATCTTTGTATTTCCAGTAAAAAAAGTAATAATGAACAACACCGAAGATTTCAAAAAATATGCAAGAAGCAGACACGGATTGAGCAGTCTGTCCCTTCACAGGTATACTTCAATAATGGACAATTATATTTCTCCGACGATCATTGAAGAAAGGCAGCTCAACGTGGCATCGATGGATGTCTTTTCGCGTCTTATGATGGACAGGATCATATTCCTGGGCCTGCCTATCGACGATTATGTTGCAAATATCATTCAGGCTCAGCTATTATACCTTGATTCCTCTGATCCGGGAAAAGACATACAGATCTACTTCAACACCCCGGGAGGCAGTGTACATGCCGGACTCGGCATTTATGACACAATGCAGTACATATCTGCTGATATAGCAACCATTTGTACCGGGATGGCTGCATCAATGGGAGCCGTTCTCCTTACTGCCGGGAAAAAAGGTAAAAGGTCTGCTCTTAAACATTCACGTATTATGATCCATCAGCCTATGGGAGGCTTCGAGGGACAGGCATCTGATATCGAGATCCAGGCCCGTGAGATCCTCAAGATCAAAAATGAACTCTATGAGATCCTGGCACTCCATACCGGAAATGCTGTCGAAAAAGTTGAAAAGGACGCGGACAGAGATAAATGGATGACATCCCTTGAAGCAAAAGAATACGGGATGATAGATGAGATCCTTCAGAAAACCGAACGATAAAAAAAATGGATAAATGTTCATTTTGCGGCAGGACAAAAAAAGAAGCCAACATACTTATTGCCGGGCTTGAGGGCCATATCTGTGACCACTGTATAGAGCAGGCATACAGTATAATGACAGAAGAACTTGGGACAAAGAAAAGCTCCAGGTTCGATGCAATCAATCTTCTTAAACCTGCAGAAATAAAGCACTTCCTCGATCAGTATGTCATTGGTCAGGATATGGCAAAAAAGGTTATCTCGGTAGCTGTATACAATCATTATAAAAGGCTGATACAGAAAACCGAAGAGGAAGATGTCGAGATTGAAAAATCCAATATCATACTCGTGGGTGAAACAGGAACCGGGAAAACACTTCTTGCTAAAACAATTGCAAAGATGCTTCATGTACCTTTTGCCATTGTCGATGCAACGGTTCTTACAGAAGCCGGATATGTCGGAGAGGATATTGAAAGCCTTCTTACCCGTCTGCTTCAGAATGCCGATTATGATGTAAAGGCAGCTGAAAAAGGAATAATTTTCATCGATGAGATCGATAAAATTGCCAGGAAAGAAGGAGATAATCCTTCAATTACACGTGACGTGTCGGGTGAAGGTGTTCAGCAGGGACTTCTTAAACTTCTGGAAGGAAGTATTGTTAACGTACCTCCACAGGGAGGAAGAAAACATCCCGAACAGAAAATGATTCCGGTTGACACAAAGAATATACTGTTCATATGCGGAGGTGCTTTCGTGGGAATTGAAAAGAAAATAGCCAGCAGGCTCAATACACAGATCGTTGGTTACGGGGCAACAAAGATCAGGACAAAAGTCGACAAGGATAACCTTCTGAAGTATATAGCACCTCAGGATCTGAGAGCTTTCGGAATGATCCCGGAAATAATCGGCCGTCTTCCCGTTATCACCCATCTCGATCCGCTCGACAGGAAAGCCCTTAAAGCAATCCTTACCGAACCAAAGAATGCAATTGTCAAGCAGTATATCAAGCTTTTCAAAATGGATAACATCGACCTTACCTTTGCCGATGATGTTCTGGATTTTATTGTTGACAAAGCAGTTGAATTCAGACTTGGCGCCAGAGGCCTCAGGTCGATCTGCGAAGCAATTATGATCGATGCAATGTACGAAATGCCTTCACTCGGCAAGGATGAACTTATGATTACTGTCGAATATGCAAGTCACAAACTTGCAAAAGTGGATATGAAAGTACTCAAAGTATCTTAACAGATATTCACGAACTTATTACAGGAAACGGCCCCGATCAGGCCGTTTCTTTTCTTTCATATATTATATATGTATAATGAATATCACCCTCTTTTAAAGCCGGGAAGTCATTTTTTTCAAGTACTTTCCAGCTTTTTGTGTCTATTTCGGGGAAAAAGACATCGGCCGGTTTATTGCTGTGAACATGAGTAAGATAGAGCCTGTCGGCAAAAGGCATGAACTGTTTGTAAATGCTTGCTCCTCCGATAATGAATATTTCTTCATCCTGTCCGCATTTATTCAAAGCATCTTCAATTGAATAGGCAGTTACAGCATTTTCTATACATTCATCACAAATATCGGTTATTACAATATTTTTCCGCCCCGGAAGTGGTCTCCTGGGCAGGGACTCCCATGTCTTCCTGCCCATAATCACGGTTTTCCCCCAGGTGAGAAGCTTAAACCTCTTCAAATCTTCCGGAATATGCCAGAGCAGATCATTGCACCTTCCCAAGCCCAGGTCTTCCGATACAGCAGCTATTATTGAGATCATTCTTCCCTGTTTTATACTGAAATATCTCCTTTAATACCCGGATGTGCAATATAATCTTTGAGTGTAAAATCTTCATACCGGAATTTATTTATATCCTTTACTTCGGGATTGATCTCCATCAAAGGTAAGGGATAAGGTTCACGTGTAAGCTGAAGTTTCACCTGCTCTATATGATTAAGATATATGTGGGCATCTCCGAGTGTATGAATGAATTCTCCCGGTTTCAGATCAGTAACCCGGGCTATCATCATTGTGAGTAATGCATAGGATGCAATGTTGAACGGAACACCGAGAAAAATATCACAACTACGCTGATAAAGCTGGCATGACAGCCTCCCGGCAGAAACATAGAACTGGAACAAAAGATGACACGGAGGCAGAGCCATTTTATCCAGTTCACCCACATTCCATGCGCTCACAATCAGCCGCCTTGAGTCGGGAGATCGTTTAATATTATCGATCACTTCAGCCAGCTGGTCAGTCTTCCTTCCGTCAGCCGATGGCCATGATCTCCACTGATATCCATATACCGGACCCAGATTCCCGTCTTTGTCAGCCCATTCATTCCATATCCTGACACCATTGTCCTGCAGATATTTAATATTTGTATCACCTGAAATGAACCAGAGAAGCTCATGAATAATTGACCGGAGATGAAGTTTTTTTGTTGTCATAACCGGAAAACCATCCTCAAGATTAAACCTCATCTGGTATCCGAAGACACTTATGGTACCGGTTCCGGTCCTGTCTCTTTTTTCAACACCATTTTTAAGGACATGATCCAGTAGTCCAAGGTATTGTTTCATCAGTATTTAATTTTAATTTACAGGTGAGATTTTTGCAACCCAGCCCCCGCCCTTTGCAAGACTTATTTTCAACTTTTCACCCTGTTTTACATTCCTTTTCAGATGCTTATAATCCTGAGCATGACGGTTTGCGTTAATGCCGTCCTGGAATATTTCCATTATGAACTCCCCTGCCGGAAGGAATGAGAGATCCAGTTCGAGGTCCCTTTCGGTCCAGTCTGTAAGAGCCCCGACAAACCAGTCGTTCCCTGAACGTCTTGCAAGTAAAAGGTAGTCTGCGATCTTTGCATGAAGCACTTTCAGGTCATCCCAAACAACCGGGATTTTGACCAGGAAGTCCGTACACTCCTGTTCTTTCATATAGTTGGAAGGAGAATCGGATAGCATCTGTAAAGGACTCTCATATAATACATATAATGCCATCTGGTGAACTCTTGTACCCTGGCTGGAAGGCCGGTTAAAAACCGGTGTGAAATTTTCGCGTTCCATATTGACCATTGCCCCGGGTGTAAAATCCATCGGCCCGGCAACCATTCTGGTAAAAGGAAGGGTCAGTTCATGATCGGGTGTTATATTCTTACTCCACTTATTGTTCTCAAGTCCCATCACTCCTTCCCTGGTAACTGCATTTGGCCAGGTCCTGATTATACCATCGGGCTTATAGGAACCATGGAAATCGATCAGAAGATGATGTTCGGCTGTTTTTCTTGTTGCTTCATGGTAAAAATTTACAACTTTCTGATCATCTCTCTGCATAAAATCGACTTTTACACCTTTTACACCCCATTTCTCATAAAGAGAAACAGCTTCATCAATTTCATCGTGGAATAAATTCCAGACAACCCAAAGGATCACTCCTACATTTTTACTCCGGGCATACCGGCATAATTCAGGTACATCAATTTCAGGTATCGATTTCAGAACTGTCTTACCAAGCGGATACCAGCCATCATCAATAATTATATACTCAATACCGTTCTTTGAGGCAAAGTCAATATAATATTTATATGTTTCAGTATTTATCCCTGATTTAAAATCCACACCATAGATATTATTTGCATTCCACCAGTCCCATGCTACCTGTCCGGGCCTGATCCATTTTGTATCCTCAAGCTTTAAGGGGGCTCCGAGTTTGAACACAAGTTCGCTTTCAATGAGCTGTGCATCATTTGCAGCCACCACAAATGCCCTCCACGGGAAGGTTCTGGTGCCTGAGGTCTGTGCAATATGATCTTTTGTCTTTGTTACAAAAAGGTTCCTGTCACCTTTCAGCACTTCTGTTTCAGGATATGGCGGGAATACTGCCTTCAGTCCACCTGATCCTGTTCCCCTGATCCACATACCCGGATAATCCTGTATATCGGCTTCCGTGAGCAGAACATTTACGCCGTCTGCAGTAAAAAGCGCCGGAAGGCTTGCAAGGTGCTTATTCTTTAATGTATCAGCCAATAAATAAATATATTGCCTTTCATTATGTGACATAAAGCTTTCTTCAAGAGGATACCATGAATATGATCCTGCAGGAAACCGGAATTCCGAAATTTCATTTTTAATGATCAGATCATCTTTCAGTGAAGTTTCAAAGCGGTATGCTATTCCGTCATCGTAAACCCTGAAATTAAGTGCAAAACCCGACCTGAAAGTTAGCAGCAGTGTATTGCATTTATCTTCGATCCTTGAATGCTTATGTGCAACAACCGGTTCAAGGATCTCATTTATTTTACCATATTGTGCCCTTCGGACAGCTTCCTTTTCACCAAATGTTTTCCCGGTTCCGCTGATCAGTCCGGCTTTTACTGATGATATTATTTCTTTACCCTGAAAAGATGCAGACCACCTTATGTCATCTCCTGCATTTATTGTTACAACAATATTCCCGTCAGGAGAGCTGATCTTATAAGATCTGGGAGCTGAATGACCAACAATTCCGGCCATCAGCAATAGGATTAAGAATAACTGTTTCATTTTATGATAATTTATTGATTCTTTTATTTTCAGGATATTAATATTGCTGCCTGAGATGGCCGCATGAGATGTTGTTTATTAACCCTCATCCCTTCTTCTTCTTCTTCCTTTTTTCGATCTCATCCCTGATCGAAGCAGCTTTTTCATAATCTTCAGTCTTCACCGCTTCATCTATCATTTTATAAAGCTCCTCATCAGTAAAAGAACCGAATTTTGATTCCGGCTTTTGCTTCGACTCGGATTCTTCAGGGGAAAGGATATCTGTATCTGACGGGGAATTTGACAGTTGTGCTTTTTCAAGGATATCCTCGCTTATATATATCGGACATCCGAACCTGAGAGCTATTGCTACAGCATCTGATGTCCTGCTGTCAATCGAATATTCCTTTTCGCCATTATTGCAGACAAGTTTTGAAAAGAAAACCCCGTCTTCGAGTTTGTAGATCATAACCTCAATAACTGCTATTTTGAACTGATCGGCAAATTTCTTGAAGAGATCATGGGTCAATGGCCTGGGAGGTTCAAGATTTTCAAGTTTTATTACTATTGCCTGAGCTTCAAATCCTCCGATTATTATCGGTATCCTTCTCTCTCCGTTCTCTTCTATCAGCAGAAGCGCATAGGCACCCGATTGTGTCTGACTGTAAGAGATCCCCATTACTTTTAGTTTAACCCTCTTCATCATGGATCATTATTTCCTTATCTTATGCATTGCTTCAGACAAATATAAAGATTAAAATTGCATAAATAAAGCTTATTGGTGAACTGTAAAAATAATACTTTTTGATTTGTAAATTGTCTATTTTGTATATCTTTGCAGTCCGAAATTGAATAATCTGGAAGGGCCCGCAGAAGTTATATTCCTTTTGAATATACGCCTTACAGAGAAACATAATAAACAGAAGAATGTACGCAATAGTAGAAATTGCCGGTCAGCAGTTTAAGGTAGAAGAAGGACAGAAGATATTCGTTCACCGTCTCGAAGCAGAAGAAGGAAAAACAGTAGAATTCGATAAAGTACTCCTGGTTGAAGATGATGGTAAAATCATGATCGGTGAACCCCTTGTTAATGATTTCATTGTTGAAGGAATAGTCTTAAACGATAAGGTAAGGGGCGATAAAGTAATTGTTTTCAAGAAGAAGAGAAAAAAAGGTTACAGGGTCAAAAACGGTCATCGTCAGAATTTTACGCAAATAGAGATCGTTCATATCGGCGGGAAAAATGCGCCCCGGAAGGAAAAAGTTAAACCGGTACGTGCAAAAGCCGTAGAAGTTACTGAAGCTGAGGAGGAAACAAAACCCGCAGAAAAGAAGAGCGCTGTAAAAAAGAGCAGCACCAGGAAAGCGGAGAAAGAAGTAAAGAAAGCCGGATCAGATAAAGCTGAGGAAAAGAAAGCTGCAGAAAAAAAGAAGCCGGCAAAAAAGAGCAGCGGGAAAAAAGAATAATATTAAAAAGAAACATCAAATAATAGAAGGAAATGGCACATAAGAAAGGAGCAGGCAGTTCACGAAACGGTCGCGATTCACATGGCAAGAGGCTGGGCGTGAAACTCTTCGGAGGCCAGAAGGTTACAGCAGGAAATATTATAGTACGCCAGAGGGGTACCAGGCATAACCCCGGGCTGAATGTTGGTGTTGGTAAGGACCATACTCTGTTTGCATTAAGCGACGGAGAAGTTGAATTCAGGAAAAGAAAAGATAATAAAATATATGTCTCCGTAAAAAATACGGAAGTTGCTGCAGACAAACCTGAAATCAACGAATAATATAAAAGAATAAAGCAACGTTATTTCTATAAGCACACTTACTGAAGAATCCTGACTCCCGTTATCTTTTCCGGACGCGGAAAACATTATCGGGAGTTTTTTAATACTTTTACGGCAGGCTTTCTTAGCCTGCTTTTTTATTAATATTTCATTCAAAATGCTTACTATCAACCTCATACGCGAAAAAAGAGATTTTATCGCTGAACGCCTCAAAATAAAAAATTTCATAACCGGGGAGATCCTGGATAAAATTCTCGAACTGGATACCAGGCGACGTGATATTCAGAACCGATCGGATATGATGCAGGCAGAATTGAACAGGATTTCGAAAGAGATCGGTTCACTTCTGAAACAGAACCTGAAACAGGAGGCAGACGCTGCAAAGGAAAATACATACAGACTTAAGGAAGATATTAAAAACCTGTCCGATCAGCTGACAAAGATCGATGCAGAGTTAAGGGAAGAAATAATACGCCTTCCGAATCTTCCTCATGAATCAGTGGTAAAAGGCAGTGGCGCTGATGATAATGTAAAGGTCCGCGAAGGAGGTACCAAACCTGTTGTCCCCGATAATGCTCTCCCCCACTGGGAACTTATAAAAAAATATGATATCATCGACTTTGACCTTGGTATTAAACTTACAGGTGCAGGATTCCCTGTTTACAAAGGAAAAGGAGCAAAGCTGGAAAGAGCCCTTATCTCATTTTTTCTCGATGAAGGTGTAAAAGCCGGTTATACTGAAGTAATGCCCCCGATAGTGGTAAACGAAGATTCCGGTTTCGGGACAGGACAGCTTCCTGACAAAGAGGGACAAATGTATCATGTGACGCTTGATAATTTTTATCTTATTCCTACTGCAGAGGTTCCGGTTACAAATATTTACAGGGATGTGATTCTTAATTCCGAAGATCTGCCGGTAAAGAACATTGCCTATACTCCCTGCTTCAGACGTGAAGCAGGATCGTGGGGTGCCCATGTAAGAGGTCTGAACAGGCTTCATCAGTTCGATAAGGTCGAAATAGTACAGATAGCACATCCCGATCATTCCTATAAGGCCCTTGATGAAATGGTTAACCATGTTGAGAGCCTGGTGAAGAAGCTGGGACTTCCATATCGTATAATGAGGCTCTGCGGAAGCGATATGTCCTTCACTTCAGCACTTACCTATGATTTCGAGGTATGGTCTGCAGCACAGGAAAGATGGCTTGAAGTCAGTTCCGTGTCAAACTTTGAATCATTCCAGGCAAACAGGCTTAAATGCCGGTTCAGGGAAAAAGGAGGCAAACAGACACGCCTGGTCCATACTCTCAACGGAAGTGCACTCGCCCTCCCAAGGATCGTTGCAGCTATCCTCGAAAATAATCAGACTGTATCAGGAATAAGGATGCCTGAAAATCTGATCCCATATACCGGATTTGAAATTATTGACTGAATATATTTTACAGGGAAACAGCAACCTGAAATCATCAGACATTTAATGAACATCTGTTCAAATAAATAAACGACCGACATCATTTTTAATTCAGATTAAAAATGGAAAGATCCCGTCAGTCATATCTTTTTGCCCTCCTGGCGGTATTTTTCTGGTCAACAATACCGACAGCCTTCAAAATTTGCCTCAGCGAACTTGAGATACTGCCGATGCTTACAATAGCTTCACTGACATCGGCTCTTGTATTATTTGCTATCCTTGTTTCGGAAAAGAAAATAAAGCTTATCGCAAACTCAACAGGACGTGAGATCTTTAGTTCCGCTTTGCTTGGATTCATAAATCCTTTCGTTTATTACCTTATCCTTCTGAAAGCTTATCAGTTGCTTCCGGCACAGGTGGCACAGCCTCTCAACATGATATGGCCGATTATTCTGGTCTTCCTGTCTGTTCCCCTTCTTGGCCAGAAAATTAAATCCAGAAGCTTCTTAGCTCTTTTCATAAGCTTTACAGGTGTATATATTATTTCCTCCCAGGGGAATCTGTTCCAACCCGGCAGATCAAACATTACGGGTGTCCTGCTGGCAACGGGCAGCTCTATATTCTGGGCCCTGTATTTCATTATGAATGTACGGGACAAAAGAGATGAAGCCGTCAAACTCTTTCTGAACTTTATATCCGGATCCCTGTACCTGATCATCCTAATGATAATAA
>CAYQZL010000098.1:0-16640 GCA_964421975.1 uncultured Rikenellaceae bacterium | reverse complement strand
TACACCCTATCCTACACTCTTTCCCTACACGACGCTCTTCCGATCTCAATGAGCAGAAAAAGCTTCTGGAAGAATTCCTGGATAGAAATCCTGAATTGAAGGAAGAAGCCGAATCACTTTTATTTACAATTATCACACCTGAAAACAGACAATTTCCTCATAAGGATCTTCTTAAAAAGAGAGCCGTAGATCTTGATACAACCCAGGTTGAATATCTTTCCGTTGCTTATCTGGAAGATGATCTTTCTCCCGGACAACTTGAAGATCTGAACAATTGTATACAAAATAATCCGGACTTAAAACAACTTTCCGAATCAGTAAGAAGAATAAAACTTGTTGCTCCCGATATTAAATACAGGTATAAAAACAGGCTCCGGAAAAGAACGATGGCTGACAGGATCATTCGTTTCTCCTATATGGGAATTGGAATAGCTGCTTCAATCACCATCCTTATCCTTAGCTCAGTTTTCTTATCAAAACAAAAACCCGGGAATGATGGTATTTCTGAAATACAGAACGGCATTTCTGAGGTACAGAAAAACATTCAGACAGATCCGGTCATTCTTTACTCACAGGTATTGCATGAAAGAGAAGTCAGTCCTGCTGTAATTCAGACAGAAAAGCATATAAACGTCGATGCATCCCTGTCAGATAATATAACTGAAACCAAAGAAGGGCAGGTCCTGCCGGAAATAGCTGACAATCAAAATTTGAATTCTGACAGAATGATGGTGGCAGATCTGTCTGATATAAAAATAAGGGTCTTACCCGAATTCAGTTTCAATATGATCCCGGAAGCAGCACCCTATACTCTGGCAGCCTTATCAATCCCATACCGTGAGCCGGTATATGATGACAGGAATGGTCTTACAAGGTTCCTTGCCAGGACATTCCGCGAAAAGATACTCAGGGATGATACGGGGAATGATGCACCCGTAAGACCATATGAGATCGCATCAGCAGGAATAAATGGCATAAGCAGGCTCTTCGGTCTTGAAATGTCACTGGTAAGCACAATTGATTCGATCGGGGATCTGAAATCCGTTTATTTCAGTTCCAGGCTTGTCAGATTCAATGCTCCCGTAAAAAAATATGAATCTTCCGAGTAACTTTTAAGACAGATCAGCGTCTCAGCATCATAACAAATAATTACAGCCATGAAAAAAGATTTACTTAAAATGAAAAGATTTATGCTGATAATCCTTCTCATGATCTTTCTGGTACAGGGATTCGGACAGAATACCTCTGCTGCCGGCGGTACAAGCCTTAAGAGCAAAAAACTGATCGATACCAGCGATGTTACAAAAGTTGTTGTTGGAAAAGACCTGATAATAATTCAGGACGATAAGGAAGCGGTAAAAGTGAAGGTCGGGAAGAGAGGTGTGACCATACTTGAATCTCTTGAAGAAGGTGCACCAAGGATCAGGCTTGATCAATATGATGATGATGAAATAGATGATGAAGAAGCCCCGGCCTCTGAGCGTTACCGGGAAGATGATGAAAATTACAAAGCTGAAAGAAGAAGCCGCTTCACAGGACATTGGGCAGGAGTCGAATTCGGATTCAACAATTACCTTACTTCAGACAAGAGCATTACTCTGCCAGAAAATATTGATTACATGTCACTGCACTCCGGGAAATCTCACAGTATCAATGTAAATATTGCCCAGACAAGTCTTGGGTTATCAAGAAGGATCGGTTTTGTGACCGGTCTGGGAATTAACTGGAATAATTACAGGTTCGACGGTAACAATAACATAATAAAGGAGGAAAACGGAGTTATCGCCAAATATGATCCTGAATTATTGCTGAAAAAATCAAAATTCTCAACCTTATACCTGTCTCTTCCGGTCTTGCTTGAATTTCAGATACCTGCTGATCACAACCACCTCAACATAGCTGCAGGGCCGATAGGTGCCGTGAAATTATATTCATACTCCAAAATGGTTTTTGACAATGGTGATAAGGTCAGGTCTGAAGATGATTTCAGTCTGAATATGTTAAGATATGGTGCCACCCTTCGTATAGGTTATGAAAATTTCCAGGTTTACGGTACCACATACTTTACTCCCCTGTTTAAGACCGGGAAAGCACCGGGAGGTTTTGATCTCTATCCCTTTGAGATCGGTTTTGCTTTTACGATAGATTAAGGTTTATATCCCGGACAGATATATTAACTTTACAGTTTATAAAATCTGTCCTTATGAACCTGCTATTGATCAGTAATTCAACAAATCCGGGAGAAGCATATCTCGACTATCCAAAGCATAATATCCGCGAATTCCTTGGTCCGCGGCCGGTTACGGTCCTGTTCATTCCCTATGCAGCCGTAACCTTTTCCTATAATATTTATGAAGAAAAAGTATCAGAGAGGTTTCGTGAGATCGGACACAGGATTATATCAATACATCGTTTCAGCGATCCGCTAAAAGCTGTAAAAGAAGCTGAGGCTATTGCAACGGGGGGAGGAAACACATGGAAACTTCTTAAGAACATAAGGGAAAACAAGCTGATCAGCGCTGTAAGGGAGAAAGTCAATGGCGGCACTCCATATATTGGCTGGAGTGCAGGCTCAAATGTGGCCTGTCCAACGATAATGACAACAAATGACATGCCTGTGGTACGACCTGCATCATTCGGTGCATTCAACCTTATCCCTTTCCAGATAAATCCTCATTATCTCGATGCGAATCCGGAAGGTCATGCAGGTGAAACACGCGAACAGAGGATCAATGAATTCATTGAGATGAATCCTGATGTTTATGTTATCGGATTACGTGAAGGGACAATGCTTGAAGTCAGAAATGATACCATTCGCCTTATTGGTCCGAGGAAAGCAAGGATATTCAGAAAAGATATCATCCCGATGGAGCTGGGTGATAAAGATGATTTCTCATGGCTGCTTAAAAGCAGATAATATAAGGATTCCTTCAAATAAATTAACTTTGTGCACCGTTATCCGGCTACATATCTGATTACCGGTAAGTGAATGAAGTTATTTTTTAAAATACTGAAACCCGCAGCCTTTGTTATCTCAGGGATACTGATTGTGTTGTTCATTGCGGCCATTCTTGTACAGGATAAGGTCGCAGACATCATACTCAAATCGCTCAGCAATGATATCTCAACAAAATTTGAGACAGGGTCAGTAAGGCTGTCCTTTATAAAAAGATTTCCCAAAGCGACACTTGATCTGAAAAACGTACTTATCCATTCATCTCCGGGTTTTGACAGGAAGTGTTTCGGGGGACTTGATACAGATACTCTTCTGGCTGCAGGATCCGTTATAATGGAATTCAGGATAAGGAATATAATCAATGGTAATTACACCATCGAAAGGATTGGAGTAAAAAACGGATCACTCAGAATTCTGACAGATACATCAGGGCTTATTAACTACGATATAAGAGCGGTAAATCCCTCTGAATCTGAAAATGACCTGGTTATAAATCTTGAAGGTATCAATCTGAACGGGGTCCGTGCCCTCTATGATAACCGTGCAACAAAGCTGGTAATATCCGGTATTATGGAAAACGGCAGGCTGAGAAGCAAAATTGCCGGAGATAATATTGATTTTATGGGCAAAGGGGACCTGGAAATTGATAATTTTTCCCTTTATGATTTTAAGATCGATAAGAGTATAAACACAAAAGTCAATGTAATTCTGAACAAATCGGAAAAAGAGATCCGCTTCGGAAAAAGTACACTTGCCTTCGATAACAACACTTTCAGCATGGATGGGGCCGTTTCATCCGAAAATATACTGGATCTGGCCGTAAAAGGAGAAAATATTGATATTTCAAATTTAAAAAATTACCTCCCTGATAATCTCCTCAAAAGAGTTTCGGCATATAATCCTGCAGGCTTGCTTGAAGTGGAAGGAACGATCAGGGGAAAAGCAGCCAGGACCTCCAATCCGGAACTCAACATTCTATTTGCCCTGAAGGATGGTAAAGTAACCTACAGACCTTCATCACCTGCAATTCAGAATGTATCATTCAACGGTTCATTTACAAACGGATCCCTGAGAAAGCCTCAAAGCAGTTCACTTAAGATCAGCAATTTCCGGGGAAGGCTCGGATCATCGGATTATACAGGATCGTTTATGCTTACCGATTTCAGCTCATTCCGCTGCAATCTTGAACTGAACGGGACTCTCCTTCCGGCAGAACTCTGCGAATTCTTCAATCTGAATATGATTTCCAGGCCGGAAGGATCTGTGGAAATGAATCTCAGAGCAGGTGGATTAATGGGAGGTAAGAATAAAATACGTATTAGCGATCTGTTCAGGATAATCAGTGAGGGAAGGCTGAAATTCAATTCCTTTGGTATGGGTTTGAATAACGGTACAATAAATATTGAAAATGTTACGGGGCTAATCACGGCTTCGGGTAAAATCACTGCAAAAGACCTGGATCTGACATACAACGGACAAAGGCTAAAGATTAACGGCAACTTTACGGGACTTCCCCAATGGCTTGCAGGCGATAATGTGATATTTAAGGCTTCCGGTTCTCTGATCGCCGACAGGATCGTGGCCGATTCATTTTTACCTGAAAAAACAACAGGTAACAATGATGAAGGGAAAAAACCATTTTCCCTGCCCGGAGATGTTGTGATTGATATGAACTTCAGTCTCGGGAACCTTACATATAAGAATTTTGAAGCCGGGAATGTCAGCGGAACAATGACATATAAACCCCGGATTATGAATTTTAATAATTTGAAAATTAATTCTCTTGACGGGTTCATCTCAGGCGATGGTTTCTTTACACAGAATGCGGATAAATCACATATGCTAAAAGGATCTTTCAGTCTTGAAAAAGTAAATGTGAAAAAAGCTTTCAGTGTCTTTGGTAATTTCGGGCAGGAATTTATCAGGCACGAAAATCTCGAAGGCATACTTTCAGGATCGCTGACGGTCCTTATACCCATGAACAATGAGCTTAAGCCTTCGGTAAGGTCAATGACGGCCGAAGGCAAATATATACTTGAAAAGGGAGCTCTTGTAAATTTTGAACCGGTGAAAGAGCTTTCTGAATTTATTGATATATCGGAACTTGAGAATATCCGTTTTGAAGAGCTTGCCAATGATTTCTTCATAAGGAATAATTCCCTTTATATTCCTCAGATGGATGTCAGATCATCAGCCGCAGATCTGTCGATCAACGGAAGGCACGGATTTGATAATGATTATGAATATCATGTAAAAGTTCTTCTTTCCCAGATACTGAGCAAAAAAATCCCGAAACCGAAACCCAATACAACGGAATTCGGGGCTATACAGGATGATGGTCTGGGAAGGACATCCCTTCTTCTTAAGATAGAAGACAAAGGTGATGATGTAAAAGTAAGTTGGGATGTAAAAGCTGCCGGATCTCAGATAAGGAATGAAATGAAGAAGGAGAGGCAGTCACTTAAGACTATCCTTAATGAGGAATATGGCTGGTTCAGGAATGATACCACAGCAACTGCCAGACCTGCCGGATCGGGAACCCCCAGGTTTAAAGTAACATGGGAAGAGACTGACACTGTTAAAGTAAAAGGCGGAGAGCCGCCTGCCACGGGACAGGATTTTAAATTAAAGAATCTGCTAAAGAAAAAATAATCACTCTGAATACATACCGTCATAGAAAACCCTGGATGCTGTTCCTGTTCCTGTTTGCCATTCTGTCAGGTTCAGGATCTCTTGTTTATACACGTTTCCTTGTCGAAATACTGAAAAACGAAGAAAGGAAAAAAGTTGAGCTCTGGGCCGAAGCAACAAGGCGTATTACCCTTGCCGATCCGGGTCAGGATATTGAATTCCTTTCCTCGATAATTGAGAATAATATCACTATACCGGTAATTCTTACTGATGAGGCTGACAGTATTATAAGTTCCGGCAATTTTGATGAAAAGAAGCTTCGTGATAAAGGATATCTCCGGTCGCAGGTTCAGAAGATAAGCAGAAAAAATACTCCGATTGAAATTGATCTCGGGGACAATCACATAAACCGTATATATTACAAGGACAGCATAATACTGTCACAGCTGAACTATTATCCATATATTCAGACAGGGATAATAGTACTATTCATCCTTGTGGCATTTCTTGCCTTCCGCGCTTCAAGGAAAGCTGAGAACAATCAGGTATGGGTAAGCTTGTCGAAAGAGACTGCACACCAGCTTGGAACACCTGTTTCATCACTGGCCGGATGGGTTGAAATTCTGCAACAGGATTATCCTGAATTATCAATGTCGAGGGAAATTGCCCTTGATGTTGAAAGACTTGAAAAAATTACCGAAAGATTTTCAAGAATAGGGTCCCATCCCTCACTCAGGGATGAAAATCTTACAGGTATAATACTTGGAACCATTGATTATCTGAAATCACGGACTTCCTCCAAGGTGAGCTTCATCTTCGATTTCGACAAAAACAAAGCTGTGATACTGCCACTGAATGCCGCATTATTTGAATGGGTAATAGAAAACATTTCCAAAAATTCAATAGATGCAATGGAAGGAAGCGGTATCATCACCTACAATATCCATGAAACGGAAAACAATATCATGGTAGATATTTCCGATACAGGAAAAGGAATTCCAAAAAGTGCTTTCAAGAAGATCTTCAGTCCGGGTTATACTACAAAACAAAGAGGATGGGGGCTTGGTCTCTCTCTTACCAAAAGGATTATAGAGGAATTCCATAACGGGAAAATATATGTCAGGCATTCGGAACCCGGTATAGGTTCTTCAATAAGAATAGTATTGAATAAATGAAAAATATGAATGCCCTGACCGCTGACATTTTACATGATATCGGTTCCAGATATTATTTCTCACATGATCCTGATAATGAATAATGAAAAGGAACGAAATTGAAATAACTGCTCCCGCAGGCTCCTGGGAATCGCTTATGGCCGCTGTCCGCGGAGGAGCCGATTCAGTTTATTTCGGGGCGGGAGAACTCAATATGAGAGCAAAATCATCTTTCAATTTTCAACCGGATGATCTTCCAAAGATCGCAGCTATATGCCGCGAAAACGGACTGAAAAGCTATATCACACTTAATGTTGTGATATACGATAATGAAAAGGAACAGATGAAAAGAATAATTGATTCAGCTGTAAAAAATGGAATCGATGCGGTGATCGCTTCGGATATCTCAGCAATTGATTATGCTTTCAGGAGCGGAATAGAAGTACATTTATCGACCCAGCTGAATATTTCGAATGCCGATGCACTGAGGTTTTATTCAAGATACGGAGATGTTGCGGTTCTGGCAAGGGAACTTGATCTTGACCAGGTAAAACAGATCTGTGACACAATCAGGAAAGATGATATAAGGGGCCCCGGGGGAGATCATGTAAGAATAGAAATGTTTGCTCACGGAGCTCTCTGTATGGCAATCTCAGGTAAGTGCTACCTCAGCCTTCATGAAAACAATAAATCGGCCAACCGTGGAACATGTTACCAGACCTGCAGGAGATCATATTTAGTTACGGATAAGGGATCGGGATATGAACTGGAAATAGAAAATGAATATATAATGTCTCCCAAAGATCTCTGTACTATCGGATTCATAGACAAGATGCTGGATGCAGGTGTAAGAGTTCTTAAAATAGAAGGAAGAGCACGGTCTCCTGAGTATGTCAAAACAGTGACATCATGTTACAATGAAGCTGTTAATGCAGTTATCGGCGGAACTTATGACAATGAAAAGATAAATGACTGGAAAAAGAGACTCTCAACAGTATTCAACAGAGGCTTCTGGGATGGCTATTATCTGGGACAAAAGCTCGGTGATTGGAATACCCGTTACGGATCTGCCGCAACCAGAAGAAAAGTATATCTGGGAAGAATTACAAATTATTTTTCAAAACAAAATGTGGCAGAAATAAAACTTGAGAATGGCGACCTTAAGAACGGAGACATACTTCTGATAACAGGACCGACAACAGGAGTCGTTGAATATACGACTGGTGAAATAAGGGTTGACCTTAAGGAAACTGATAAAGCACTGAAAGGAGAATATTGTTCCGTGAAAATCAATGAGTTTCTCAGACGCTCGGACAAGGTATATAAGTGGGTTGACGAATCAGAAATTAAATTACAATAGCTGAGATACTTTACCATTTTATATTATCTGACACTTCAAGTACTTTCAGGGCATTCTCTTCAATATCGTCAGTATCTGTATTGATATAAATGGTCTTATCCTGCTGTCTGCGTCTGATCCCGAACAAATAAGCCTTGTCATAATATCTGAGAGTTATTTCAATGGCCTTTGAAAAGTCTCCCGTATCCACCGCTCTGAGTGCATCATCCGTATTAAGACCTCCCAGTCTTTTACTTATTTTCAAAATAGATCCTTTAAGGAGTTCGGGCGGGTATTGTGAATACTCATCAATAAGCCGGGGAAGTCTTGTTTTAAGATCCATCATCAGGATTAACGCGGGGGAACCGAGCATATTACTGAAGAACGGATCCGGCATAAAGACATTTCCGATGTTCCTGCTTTCATCCTCCAGCCATACAGGTACAGTTACATCAATATGACGCCACTTTTCATACAGAAGGTTAGCAAAATGCTCGGATGTTGGCTGTAGAGCCTGTCCGAGAGCACCAAAAGCCGAACCTTTATGATTTGCAAGACCTTCCAGGTCGATAACCTGGTTCCCCATTTTGCTTATGAAATCAATAATACGTGTTTTGCCGCTTCCTGTCATCCCTCCCAGAATTATCATTTTACGCTTTTCCGAAAGAGATAAAAGTATATGATTCCGGTAGGATTTATATCCACCATCAAGTATCTCTGTTTTTATATCCCCGAGGGAAAACAACCAGGCCATAGCTTCGGATCTCATTCCTCCCCTCCAGCAATGAACAAGTATTTTGCCGTTTGCTGAAGCCTTTAAGGCTGCAGAAAGTTTCATGTGCATTGAAGGACCGGCCAGTTCCAGACCTTTCAATATAGCTTTAAATCGTCCTGCATTCCTGTATCTGGTCCCGACAGCAGCTCTTTCCTCATCACTGAACAAGGGAATGTTCAGAGCACCGGGAATATGTCCGGCTTTGAATTCCGAAGGAGACCTCACATCAGCTACAGGGATCATTTCTGACAACTCCAGAAATTCCCTGATATGAATTTTGTTTAAGGGATTTGGCATAATCCGCAAAAATAAACTCAATTCCGGAATTATGCATTAAGGATTGGCTTCAACGAAATATTTCGAAAGCAGCTTTTTAAGATCTTCGATCCTGACTGGTTTTGTGAGAAATTCCTTGATGCCCGATAATTGTGCCTTGCTTCTCGATTCAGGCATATTATCGGCTGTTAAAGCAACTATCAAAGACTCCGGTACAGTTTTTATTATCCTTGAAGCAGCTTCAAAACCGTCTGTTCCCGGCAGAATAAGGTCCATAAATATTATATCATATCTTTTTTCTGTTGCTTTTTTTATCGCGGTATCTCCATCTTCTGCTATATCATAGTTGCAGCCCAGCAGTCCGAGCATCCTCGTTACCACTTTCTGATTCATTTTATTATCTTCAACAATAAGAGTTCTGATCCCATTTTGAAGTTTTCCTTCTCTTACTATCTCTTCCTTAAGCTCAATAAAGGGGAAACTGACTGTAAGTTCATTTACCAGCTCGTTAATACTTAAAGGCATTACAAGATAATGATCAACAGCGAGTAAAATGGACCGGAGAAAATTTCCCTTCCGTTCATGACTGCTGATCATCATTATGACAAGCTTTTCATGCAGCTTATTTTCCCACAGCAATGAAGCAACGTCAAAACCATTGAAATCATTATCATTCAGGATGATTATCATATTATATTTCTCTTCTGCGAAGTCGAGATTGGATTTGATCTGCCCGATAGTTGATTTCTGGTAATTTGTGACTGATATATTCAGGTGCAGCTTATGGATTATACCAAGTATCTCATCATCACCTACAGCGGGATCGGTTATTACAAGAGCCCTGATATCACTGAATGAGGTAATATTACTGACATCCAGGATCTTTTTTAACCTGTCATTGGAATAAACACTTAATGTAAAGCATATCCTTGTACCCGAATCGCCGGATAAGCCCGAGGGGCTTTCAACTGTAAGTTCACCACCCATGAGCCTTATAAGCTGAGCTGCCATAACCGGGCCGAATCCTGTTTCGTCATTACTTGTAAGTACCTTTGATTCAATGTTTATCACATCACCAAAAATCTTATTGAGTGTGGCCTGGTCAAAAGTTCTTCCTGTATCCTTAAGTTCAAACTCAAGTCTGACATGACCCTTATCATTGTCGAGCATTCTGCATCTCAGGTCTATTTCCCCTTCATAAGTATTACGGGCTGAATGAACCAGCAGATTCGACAGTATCTGCCGGAACCTGTACGGATCTGCAACAATGCTGACAGGAACATCGGATTCAACAATGGTGTTTAATGAAATATTTTTCCTGATAAGAATATCTCTGGCCGGATTGGCACAATGATCCATTTCATCCCTCAGATTAAAAGGGATTTCTTCAAGAACAAGGTTCCCTGTTTCGATCTTTGAGAAATCCAGAATATCTTCCCTTACTTTCATCAGGTCTTCTGCAGAGCTGCGAAGGATTTCAATTATCTCCCTGACTTCATCCGGTAATTTTTCCCTGCCTAACAGATC
The DNA here is from genome assembly GCA_964421975.1 of uncultured Rikenellaceae bacterium. GTDB lineage: Bacteria > Bacteroidota > Bacteroidia > Bacteroidales > VadinHA17 > LD21. Next base: position 5,982 of record CAYQZL010000098.1, on the reverse strand, counting down.
TGTCATACCAATGATACCGGTAAGGGGAGTACGTATCTCATAACTCAGTCTTGCAAGGAATTCCGATTTTGATCTGTTAGCCTTTGATTCATGAGTCCTTAATGATTCGAGTTCCGTAACATCGGTGAAAATATCAATATAAGCAGGTTCACCAAGATATTTTACCGGAATAGTCTTTTTTAACAGTACCATGTCACCGGAATCTCTTCTGATAATCTCAAAGCTGCTACGGTCAATACCCTCTCCCGGATTTTTAGCAAAATATTCATTAATATCACTTACAGAGGATCCGGAATGTATTTTGCCCTCCATTTCTGAAGCAGACTTAAATGATAATTGCTTTGCAGCCATATTATTGGCCAGTAAGATCTTCCTGTCACTGTTATATACAATTATACCTGATGATATATTTCCGACAACCTGCATCAGGGTTTCTTTTAATTCACTGAGCTTCCTGTTCTGTCCCTCAATATTCCTCAGATACCTGATAAGGGAATACAAAACCGACAGGAACAGGAGGAGTGTTATTATAACTATCAGAAAAGAGTTCCATACGATATATCTCTGGAAATAGCCGGTGGGAGAAGAAAAGATCAGTGCCAGGTCTCTGTTTAACAGCTGTGTTGAATAATAGGATGATACAAGTTGTCTGCTCTTATCATCTGCCTTACCGCTATGGATCAGGTTTCCTACCGATCCGTTCTCCAGAGCATTTGTTATTCTTCCTGTACCGGAGTAACTGATTTTATTTTCACAGTTGGAAAAGACAATCTGATCAGAATCATCCAGAACCCATTGCCACTGGGAATCCTTAAGTTTATATACTGAAAACAGTTCATCAAAATATTTCTCATAGTCAACTGCAACAACAATATTTCCTGCCACATGATTATTCGTGAATACCGGAAGATAATATTCATAGTGCCTGTTCCCTTTCACAAGGGTATCACGCTGATAAACAGTATTCTGATTATGCAACACGAACTGCTGTTCAAGCCATTCACCGTCATCGATCTTAAGGGTGAATTCATTTTTCCTGTCATCGCATATCCTTATACCATTAACAAAATCCTGGTATTTTGAATAGAAAAATCTGATCTTTTCGATTGCTGCCTTTCTGTGATCCTGGTCGGTGAAAAATTTTTCGATATCTCCTGTATATACTATCTCGCTCAGATCGGAAGAAAAGGAATTATTCGTCTGATCCACCGTGATCCCGGTTAACTGAACCTGATGGTCCAGCAGGGTGGTTATATATTCTATCTGCTTGTTATATAGACTTTTATAATAAATGATATTGGCCAGTACAATAACCAAAACGGCCAGATAACTGAACATCAGGATCTTTTTCATCAGGACCGAAATTTGACTTTCACAGGTTATAAAGATAATCTTAATTTGATAAATTCTTTGAAAATTTACCTGTATTTACGATTATCATCCTCAATAATATTAAGATAGCTCCTGTAGCGCAACGGATCTATTTCGCCCTTTTCAACACCGGCCCTGACCGCGCATCCGGGTTCATCGATATGAAGGCAGTTATAGAATTTACAATTTTCAGCGGTCCTGAATATTTCGGGAAAGAAATGATAGATCTCATTTCTCTGCATATCGACAACTCCGAATCCTCTTATCCCGGGTGTATCTACAAGAAATCCTCCGAATGGCATTTTATGCATTTCGGGGAATGTGGTAATATGTTTCCCCTGTTTGTGATAAGCTGATATCTCTTCAGTTCTGAGATTAAGGGCCGGATTGAAAGCATTGAGAAGGGTTGTTTTACCGACCCCCGAATTTCCGGCTATCAGGCTTATCCGGTCTTTCATGTTTTCCGCCAGCCGGTCAAGGCCCTTCATTGCTGTAACGGACAACCTGTAACATTTATATCCTATTTTCTCGTATACTGAGATAAGGTGTTCCATCCTGTTTATTTCTTCTTCGCCATAGAGGTCTGTCTTATTTATTATCAGACTTGCGGGAATCCTGTAGGCTTCAGCTGTAATCAGGAAGCGGTCGATAAATTCAACAGCTGTCACAGGATTAATGATTGTAATCATCAGGAAAACATGGTCAATGTTGGCGGCGATGATCTGGGACTGTTTTGAAAGATTTGAAGCTTTTCTAAGTATATAGTTTTTCCTGTCAAGTATTTCTGTTATTATGCCTGAATTTTTTCCTGGTTCAAATTCAAATAAAACTATATCACCAACGGCCACCGGGTTAGTGTTTTTCAATTCCCTCACCCTGAATTTGCCTTTAATTGTACACTCTACTATGGTATCGGTCCCATAGAGTATCCTGTAACGGCTGCCGGTTGATTTTATGACCAGACCCTGTTCCAAACGCAAGAATTTTAAAAAGCCGCAGGGGCGCTGCATGCAACGCCCCTGCTCAATATATTTATATACAATTAATTATCAGAAGCCATCAGCAGGAATGGTTTCATTTCAAATGTATGATAGAATGGTCTCAGTCTTTCCGTATTATAATATTCGGATACTTTCACTACTTTCTTTGATGATGTGACAACATCTATCGGAACGTTGTCATAGCGGCCATTTTTGAGTACCACAATTCTTCCGTGAACACCCTTCAGTATAAGGTCGAGGGCCAGATTACCATAGGCCATTGGAACAATTGAATCAAGGAAATCGGGATCGCCACCTCTTACCATATATCCGAGTTTCTGGTTGATGACGTTGATAACTTTACCGTTATTGTGCTTTGGAGAGATTTCTTTTAGTTTTGCGGAAACGAGATCGCCTATACCTCCCAGTTTCGCGTGTCCGTATGCATCTTTCTCACTGTCTGCGAATACCATTTCTCCTCCTTTGAACATAGCGCCTTCGGATATAAGTACAACAGAATATTTGCTTGGATTTGAATTTCTGTCGTCAACAAGAAGTTTTGTGAGGAGATCAATGTCGAATTTAAATTCAGGAATAACACATCTGTTGGCTGCACCTGCCATTGTAGGCAACATAGCAGTAAAACCGGCATAACGTCCGAATACCTCGAGAACAAGAAGTCTTTCATGAGAACCTGCAGAAGTTCTCAGGCTGTTTGTCATTTGAATGGTTCTGGTCACGCAGGTACTGAAGCCAATACAATAATCGGTTCCGGGAACATCGTTATCCATGGTTTTCGGGATGGCTACTACTTTTACACCCTGCTTATAAAGGTGAACACCATAGCTCAGAGTGTCATCACCTCCTATTGGTATAAGATAATCAACATTAAGCCATTCAAGGTTCTTTATGATTTCCGGGGTCAGGTCGTTCATTTCCTGATTATATGTACTCTTTAAATGGTCAGGAACAGATGATTTTGACATATGACTGGGCCTGGTCCTGGATGTATGTAAAAATGTTCCTCCTGTTCTTCCAGCTTTATTTACAATATCATCTGTAAGTGTCTGGTAACAGTTGCTGTTATCAGCTTTACTGTCTCTTATCAGTTCAGTAATTCCTGCCCATCCCCTGCGTAATCCTATTACTTTGTAACCTTCTCTGTTGGCACGTATTGTAACTGCCCTTATTGCCGGATTTAATCCCGGGACATCCCCGCCACCTGTCAGAATAGCAATGATTCCCTTTGTTTTTTGAATTGCCATGTTTTTTTGCTTTTTATTTGTTACCATATTTTTTTATTTTGAGATACCAAATGTATAACTTTTTGATATTATAGCAAATATCTGCTAATTATCATTAAATTAATTATTTACCTCCTATCTGCATTTCAGCTATCCTGAAGGTGGGAGCAGCGAAGCTCCGGTTCATATCAAGGTCATTTCCCATCATATCGAGGGAATTGAGAATATCAAATGCTTTTCCGGCAATAGTGACACCCTTGACCGGATAGGCTATTTCTCCTTTTTCAATCCATAGTCCGCTGGCACCTCCGCTGAAATTTCCACTGACAGGATCAATACCATAACCTGTGAGTTCAAGCACCAGCAACCCTAAGGGTGTATTTGCTATAATCTCATTTCTTGAATGTCCACCTGTGGCCAGATATATCCTGTGTGTACCGATACCCGGCAGTGAATCGAAGCCTCTGCGGGAAGCATTACCCGTACTTTTTACACCTGCCCGTTTTGCAGCCCTGGTATTATAAATAAAGCTTTTAAGGATACCCTTTTCAACAATTGTATTTTTAATTGTAGGCACTCCTTCACCATCAAATGGAGAGCTGCCGAGGCTTCTTGCCATTGTTCCGTCATCGATAATTGTCAGGAGTGATGAAGCAAACTGTTTATTCATCTGATCTTTCAGGAAACTGGCTCCCTGAAGTACCCTTTCGCCATTAACTGCAGTAATTATTCCCCCCAGGATTGATCTGGACACATCAGGATCAATTATTATTGCCGCTTTCTGTGTCTTTATCATCACCGGATCCAGAAGTTTAACTGCCTTTCCGCAAGCAATAGCTGCAATCTCTTCGGGATGAGGCAGATCGGAAAAGAAGACCCTGGAGCTGTATTCCCCTCCGGTATTTTTCTGATCTCCTTTTTCTGCCACTACGGATACTCCTAATGAGCATGCTGATGATTTAAAGCTTTTCAGGATACCGTTGGAATTTGCAATGAACACTTCCGATTCACTCTCACCATAACCTGCTCCTGCACTCTTAGTTATCCCCGGACTTTTCATGGCAATATTTTCGATTTCAAGAGCCATTTTTATTTTATGGTCCATAGGTTCGGCAACAATGGCAGGATCATACAGATCTGCCACCTGTGTATATCCTTTATCGTCTGTCAGTACATTATTATCATCGGGAGAGGAAAGCTTTGCGAATGAAACAGCTCTGGCAACAGTATCTTCAAGGGCTGACATATTCAGATCATTGCAATGACTGAATCCCATTTTACCGTCAACAAACACCCGGAAACCAATACCCTGGGATGAGGCTTCCTCAATTGTTTCAATTTCCGATTTCAGGATATTTATCGAAAGATTCCTGTTGGTTTCCAGGAATACTTCAGCAGCATCTGCTCCGCTGCTTAAGCATTTCCTTACCAGTTTTTCGGCTAAATCTGTATTGTTCATTTTTCTCCTTTTGGTTGTTTTCTTATGCTTTGCTTCCACCTACATTGATCCCTCTTATTCTTACGGTAGGTTGTCCTGCCGTAACTTCTGCCGACTGGCCTTTCCCGCAAATTCCAGGGCCAAAAGCCAGGTCGTTCCCGACCGCATCGATGTTTGAAATAACATCCATACATGATCCGATCAGTGTAGCTCCTTTTATGGGTTTAGTCTTCTTTCCGTTCTCAATCAGGTATGCTTCCCTGCAGGTAAAATTAAATACACCTGTAACAGGATTGACACTTCCGCCACTGAGGCTCTGAACATAAATGCCTTTCTTTGTTGAAGAGAGTATATCCTCAGGTTTATCTTTTCCTTCCGCAATAAATGTATTTGTCATACGCGGGATGGGGATATATCTGAATGATTCCCTTCTGCCGTTACCTGTCCTTTTCATAGACAGCTGTTTTGCACTCAGTATATCGGTCATAAATCCTTTCAGGACTCCATTTTCGATAAGAACGTTTTTCTGAGCTTCAGTACCTTCATCATCAAAATTTATAGTACCTCTGAAATTGGGCATGGTACCGTCATCAATCATTGTAAAACATTCGTTAGCAACTTTTTGTCCGATTTTGCCGGTAAATGCACCTATCTCTTTTGCTATATTATCGGCTTCAAGCGGGTGTCCCACAGCTTCATGTACGAGAACGCCACCCCAGCCGTTCTGCATAACCACATCCATCATTCCGGCCGGAGCATCACCGGCTTCAAGCATTGCAATAGCTTCCCTTGCTGCATTCTGTGCCACTGTTTCGGGAGTAACGCTTTCAAACATTTCAAATCCCGAATGGTTGCTGAGCCTTTCCCTTGCCATATGCCGGTTTGTACCGTTATCACTCATAGATCGGAAGAGCGTCGTGTAGGGAAAGAGTGTAGGATAGGGTGTTGG
>CAYQZL010000097.1:0-16723 GCA_964421975.1 uncultured Rikenellaceae bacterium | reverse complement strand
TTCCCTGAAAAGGACTATAAAGAATGAGAAGAATACGATCGTTGATCCCATATCAGGCTGTGCTGCCGTGAGAAGAGCAGGAAGCAGGATTATCCCGACAGCAGGAAGTATTATTTTAAGTTTTAAAAGTTCCTGTCTGTGGTTATTCAGATAACCAGCCAGTGCAAGACCAGTGGCAAACTTAGCAAATTCTGAAGGCTGAAGACTTAATGAACCAAATTCAAACCACGATTTTGCACCATTTATTTCCCTGCCGAAAACAAGCAAAAGGATCAGGAGGATGATCAGAATACTATAAATGATCCACGAGAAGAAGAGGTAAAATCTGGTATCAATAATAACAACAATGATAGCCAGGATCAGTGCAGCAATAATCCAGATGAACTGTTTTCCGTAACGTTGAGTGAAGTCGAGTATTTCCTTATGCTCCTCATTATATACTGCGGCATAAATATTGAACCAGCCCATGATTACCATCAGGATATAGATAAGTACTGTGAGCTTATCAATACGGTTCCATATATTAACGTTCCTGCTCAAGCGGTTTGTTCCTGTTAATGAGATTCAATTCGAGCATTCTCTGTTCTTTCCATTTACTGGCCTGAGAGATCTCTCCTTTAAGATATTTTTCAATCATCAGGCTGGCCACAGGTGCTGCATAAGTAGCTCCGAAACCCGAATTTTCGACATATACTGCAATTGCTATTTTCGGATCATCCTTCGGTGCAAATGCAATAAAAACCGAATGGTCTTCACCATGAGGATTTTCGGCAGTCCCTGTTTTCCCGCAGACAATTATATCCGGCATGGCGGCAATTCTTGCTGTAGCTCCGGCACCTCCGTTGACAGCTGCTTCCATTCCCAGAATAACCTCCTCAAAATTGGCTGAATCGATATCTATTTCATGTTTTATTCTGAACCGGCTGCCGGTCTCACTCCCGTTTCCCGCCGATCTTACTATGTGAGGTGTATAATAGTATCCCCTGTTGGCTATTGCGGCTGTCATATTCGCCATCTGAAGAGGAGTTGTACCAATTTCACCCTGCCCTATTGCCAGGGAAATAACAGTAAGTGCTTTCCAGCCGTTCTTACCATGATACCTGTCGTAATATGACGATTCAGGTATCAGGCCGGGCAGTTCATTCACAAATTCGGTATCAAGTTTTTTACCGAAACCGAACTGGATAAGGTATGATCTCCATTTCTCAAATGCATCCGAAATGGAAGGATATGCAGGGTTTTCAAGTATTTTCCTGAATGTCTGGCAGAAATATGAATTGCACGAATTCATTATCCCTCCTTTGAGATTTAGCGGAGATGCATGTGAATGACAACCTACAAACAGATATCCGTTACTGCATCCGAAAATGGTTGAAGGTACAATTACCTTTTCCTGAAGTGCTATCAGACCATTAACAGGTTTAAAAGTTGATCCGGGAGGATATGAAGCCATAAAAGCCCTGTTAAACAGTGGTAACAGTGTATCAGCGGAAAGTGTCATGAAATTTTCCGAACGAACTCTTCCGACAAGCAGTTCCGGATCATAACATGGTGATGATACCAGTGTCAGTATCTCTCCTGATTCCGGTTCAATTGCTACAATACTTCCGGTTTTGTTCTTCATCAGCATTTCACCGTATTCCTGAAGATCAAGGTCAATAGCCGAAACAATATCAGTTCCCTGTACGGCAGCAGTATCCATTTCGCCTCCGGCATATGAACCTTTTATACGGCTGTATACATCAACCAGATATATCTTTACACCCCTCGTGCCTCTCAACTCTGTTTCGTATGCTTCTTCAATACCCAGTTTACCGATATAGTCACCAGGCTTATAATACGGATCCTTTTTCAGCTGTGCTTCATCAACCTCACTGACATATCCCAGTATATGTGCGGCAACAGGCTTCGAATACTTCCTTAGTGTCCTGGGCTGTACATAGAAGCCCGGGAACATGAATATCTTTTCCTGGAATCTTGCATAAGATTCTGCTGATATCTGTTTGAGAAATATCGATGGTGCCCTCGAGGAATAGCTTCTGGCTGCTTTCATTCTGTCTCTGAACACTTCTTCGGTTATATCCAGATCATCACAGAAAAGAGCTGTATCCATTTTTGTCGTCTGCGCAGGAACCACCATGAGGTCATAAGCTGCCTGATTAAAGACTATAAGCTTCCCGTTACGGTCATATATCAGTCCCCGCGCAGGATATTGTGTAACATATCTGAGAACATTATTATCTGCCGAAAGCCTGTAGGTATCCTGAACGACCTGGATTATGAACAGTTTTACAAGAAGTGCAACTGATGCAATAATTATAATTGCGATAATAACATATTTTCTTGCAGCAAATAAATCCTTCATAACAGGCAAACTATTTCCCTCTTCTTATATAGTCGAGAAGAAGGATGAAGGTAACAGAAAAAACCGTACTGAGCAGAACTCTGAGAAATGTATTGAAAAAATCGTTCAGCCGGAACACCTCAACATAAAAAAGGAACAGATGATGGATAAAAACGATCAGGAGTGTATAAATCAGGAACCAGTTGAATCCGTAAACGAACAATGACGGTTCCGAGCTGATCTCGTATCCTTCTCTTGGTGAAATAAGCCTTAAAACATAGGGACGTGCAAATCCGGCCATCACGGTTGCGGAAGTATGCATACCCGGGGTGCCGGCAAATAAGTCAACAACAAATCCTGTGAAGAATGAAATGACAAGCAACAGCCATGAAGATATTTCAAAGGGCAGCAGCATAATGAACATGATATATACATAAGGGTTCACATATCCGCTGAACTGTATGTTATTGAACAGGAACAACTGCAGAATCATCAGCAGGGCAAATATAAGTGCATATCTTAAGATCCTGTTGATCATTGGAATAGTTTTTCAAGATTCTGCTGCTCGGTCTTTTGCAGGTTACCGATCACGTTTACAAATCTGAGTTTCTTAAAATCAGACTTTAACAGTAAGGAGATCCTGTAAAAATCGCTTCCTGATTTTTCAATTTTATCCACTATGCCCACCATCAGTCCTTCGGGGAAAATAGCAGAATATCCGGTTGTTTCAACCGTATCACCGACATTCACTGTAACATGCTGTGGTATTTCGCTTAGCATTGCATGCCGGTAATCTCTTCCGTCCCAGCTCAATGAACCAAAATATCCGTTCGATCTTATCCTGGCGCTCAGTCTGAAATCAATATTCAGGAGCGACATTACCACTGAATAGTTGGAAGAACATCCTACAATGACCCCGGCAATACCACCATCCGAAATAACGGCCATATCGGTTGCCAGGTTATGGTTAAATCCTTTATCAAGGGTAAAGAAGTTCTTTTGCCTGTTTACCGAGTTGTTGACGACTTCTGCAGAGATCCAGACATACTTCTGCTTATATACTGAATCGGTTACGGAAAAGATGAGATTATTCTCATTTTTCCCTGTTTGTTCAAGAAGGTTCCTGAGTGCTGCATTTTCTACTGCAAGGCTCACTTCTGTTTCACGTAAACTGAAATAGGATCTTGTCCTGCTGAATGATTTGTCAATTCCGGTTGTGATGCCCCTGATCCCCTTAACAAACCGTGTATTATGATAGCTGTTACCTGAAGTGAGCAAAGAAAATGCTATTCCTTCAAGTATCAGAAAGATTATGATGTTATTATATCTCGCAAGAAAATTCAGGAGATTTCTCATTCACAACGGATATTATCTCATGAGGAAAGGATATTTCTCTACATTCTTGAGAGCAACACCTGTTCCCCTTGCCACAGAATGAAGAGGATCTTCAACCACATTGAAATTTATATTGATTTTGTCGGCAAGTCTTCTGTCAAGACCTCTGAGCAGTGCACCTCCCCCAACCATATAAATTCCTTTGTTTACAATATCTGCATAGAGTTCAGGCGGAGTCTGTTCAAGAACGCTAAGAAGGGCTGCTTCAACTTTCGTAAGGGATTTATCCAGACAATAGGCTATTTCCTGATAAGACACCGGTATCTCAATCGGCAGTGCTGTCATAATATTAGGTCCTCTTACGATATAATCAGCAGGCGGATTATCTATATCAGGGAGTGCTGCCCCTACGGCAATCTTAATATCCTCTGCGGTTGTTTCTCCGATCTTGATATTATGCTGATGCCTCATATATGCCTGTATATCTGCTGTGAATCCGTCTCCTGCTATCCTGATCGATTTATTGCAGACGATCCCGCCAAGGGCGATCACTGCTATCTCGGTTGTACCTCCTCCTATATCTATTATCATTGATCCTTCAGGAGCCTCAACATCAATACCAATACCTATTGCTGCAGCCATTGGTTCGTAGATCATATAAACATCCCTTCCTCCGGCATGTTCCGAAGAATCACGGACAGCTCGTATTTCGACCTCCGTGCTGCCCGAAGGAATACAGATGACCATCTTGAGTGACGGGGAAAAAAGTTTTGGCCCCTTATTGATCATTTTAATCATTCCCCTTATCATGAGTTCAGCTGCATTGAAATCGGCAATCACTCCGTCACGCAAAGGCCTGATGGTTTTAATATTCTCATGTGTCTTGCCATGCATCTGTCTTGCCGCCTCTCCTATTGCTATCAGCTTTCCCGTGCTTTTATCTATTGCAACTATTGATGGTTCATCAACAACGATCTTATCATTATTAATAATAATTGTATTAGCTGTACCTAAGTCAATAGCAATCTCCTGTGTTAAAAATGAAAATAGTCCCATACAATATATCAGTGTTTAAAATGTCTTATTCCTGTTAAAACCATTGCCATTCCATTGGCTGAGCAAAAGTCTGTTGAATCTTTATCCCTTACCGAACCTCCCGGCTGAACCACGGCAGTCACACCCGCCTTATGGGCGATCTCAACACAGTCGGGGAAAGGGAAGAAAGCATCTGAAGCCATAACGGATCCGTTCAGGTCGAAACCGAACAAGCGGGCTTTCTCAATTGCCTGTTTAAGGGCATCCACTCTGGATGTCTGCCCGATACCGCTTGCATACAACTGCTTGTTCTTTGCCAGTACTATTGCATTTGATTTGCTGTGCTTAACGAGAATATTGGCAAAAACAAGATCTTCGATCTCGTGTTCTTCCGGGATACGTGGTGTTACGGGCTTAAGGTCCTCAGCTGTCTGGGTGCTGTTATCTCTTTCCTGCCACAACACACCGTTGAGGATTGATCTGAACCCCGAATACGGTTTGATCTGAGCCTTCCTTTTCAGGATTATCCGGTTTTTCTTTTTTTCAAGAATCTCAAGGGATTTCCCTTCAAAATCAGGAGCTATCAGCACTTCAAAGAATATTTTGTCCATTTCGGATGCTGTAAGCTCATCAAGCGTTTTATTAACTGCAATTATTCCGCCATATGCCGATACCGGATCACATGCAAGAGCATCATTCCATGCATCGGTTAGATTGTTCCTCGAAGCTGCCCCGCAGGCATTGTTATGCTTTATTATGACCACAGTCGTTTCCCTGAACTCATCAATCAGGCTGACTGCAGAATCAATATCAAGAAGGTTGTTGTAAGAGATCTCCTTCCCGTGCAACTTTTCAAATACTTCATCAATATTCCCGTAATAGATCCCTTTCTGATGAGGATTCTCACCATACCTTAGCTGATTCTGAATGTTTATACTTTCACGGAATACCGGTATATCCCCGGAATTGTTGAAATACCTGAATATCTGAGTGTCATAATGAGAGGACGTCATGAATGCTTCGGCTGCAAAATGTTTTCTTTCAGCAAGTGATGTCATACCCCGTTTTTCCTTAAACACCTCAAGCAGACTTTTATATTGTTCCCTGCAGGAAATGATCACAACATCATTGTAATTCTTTGCTGCAGCTCTGATAAGCGAGATGCCTCCGATATCTATCTTTTCAATTATTTCATCCTCATCGCCGGTATTTCTTACTGTTTCCTCAAAAGGATACAGGTCGACAATCACAAGATCAATCTCCGGGATACTGTATTTTGACATCTGCTCCATATCCCCCCTGTTATCTCTTCTTGCAAGTATCCCTCCAAAGACTGAAGGATGAAGCGTCTTTACCCTGCCACCGAGGATAGACGGATAGGTTGTAAGATCTTCAACTTTTTCTGCATGAATACCCAGACTGCTTATATGACTATAAGTACCACCTGTTGAAAATATCCTAACCTTCAGTTCATTAAGAATATGGATTATATCATCCAGACCTTCCTTGTGATATACGGAAATTAACGCACTTTTAATTTTTTTATCACTCATTTTCTGATTATTATGATTGCCGGATTAAGATTTTGCGGGCCAATAAAAATAGATATTTTTTTATAAACCTCAATATATTTAATAATTATGATTATCAGCAAAGAAGACAAAAGGTAATGATTAATGCAATTCATGATCGTCAGGCTGTATTATTTGTTTATCTTTGGTTCCCGAAACAATATTTAATACCGGATGAAATTCCTGAAGCTTCTGAGGGAAAGTGTGATTCTTGCATTGAATTCTGTCACAATTAATAAGTTGAGGACATTTCTCACTCTGTTCGGGATCACCATTGGGATCTTTTCCATAATATCTGTATTTACTGTTCTGGACTGGATGGAAAAATCGATACGCGACAGTATTAATTCGATGGGAAGCAATGTCATTTATGTTCAGAAATTTCCCTGGACATTTGACCGCAATTTAAAATGGTGGGATATAATAAAATGGCCTTCAGTATCAATTGATGATTATGAAGCTCTGGCAACCAGGTCAGACAGGATTGAGGCGCTCTCCCTGGTGGTTGGGCAGTCTGCGAATCTGAGTTACAAAAATAATGTAGCAAGTAATGTACCTGTTGGAGCTGTTACGGATAATCTTGAAAATGTAGTTAATTTCGAAATAGAGAAGGGCAGATATTTTTCACCTTATGAATATACAAGTGGCACGAATGTGGCCGTTATCGGAGCTGAAATTGCAGAGAGATTGTTCAAGGAAGAAAATCCTGTCGGCAAGGAAATAAAGCTTCTAAGCCGTAAAGTCAGGATCATCGGGGTTCTTAAAAAAGAAGGTGAAGGTCCTGTAAGTCTTAACAACGTTGATCAGATCACACTTGTACCCTTAAATTTCGGAAAGAATTTTATCAATTTCAGGAACAGGTTCATTGACAGTCAGCTGATCGTTAAAGCCAAACCGGGTGTTTCAGTCCAGGAACTTTCAGATGAAGCGACAATGATATTAAGGGCAGTAAGAAGACTTAAACCGGTTGAACCTGAAAATTTCTCGGTAAATACTGCAACGATGCTTTCAAAAGGCTTTGACGCCGTTTTTGCAGGTATAAACATAGGTGGATGGCTGATAGGAGGATTTTCAATAATTGTGGGAGGTTTCGGGATTGCCAACATAATGTTTGTATCCGTCAGGGAAAGAACAAATATGATAGGTATCCAGAAAGCCCTCGGCGCCAAACGTTCATTTATCCTCCAGCAGTTCCTTGCAGAATCCGTTCTGCTTTCGGTTATAGGAGGTATCCTGGGAATAATCCTGATATTTATCGGAACAATATTCATTAATTATCTATACGAGCTGAATATGCACCTTACACTCTCAAATATACTACTTGCCCTCACCATTTCAGGGGTTATAGGAGTTGTTGCAGGTTATGCCCCCGCTTATTCTGCAGCCCGTATGAATCCTGTTGATGCGATCGGATACTCATTCAGCTAACAGCCGGATTTTATCATCAGGAAGGATCCGGTTCTTATCAACCCACCTGGTCAGATCAATGAACATCCCTACCGATAATTGTTCGGGCCTCAGATCAAACCAGGGACAATTTTCGTTCTGAAGGTCAAATGCCGACCGGATTGAGTTCCTCAGCTTCTTGCGGCGCTGATTGAAACCCGCTTTTACCACCCTTGTAAAGAGTCGCTCATCAACACCAATATCCTTTACCTCATTCCTGGTAAGCCTGATAACACCCGATTTTACTTTCGGAGGTGGTGAAAAAACATGTTCCGGAACAGTAAAAAGATATTCAGTATTGTAAAATGCCTGAATAAGTACACTAAGAATACCATAATCCCTCGATCCGGGTCCCGAACATATCCTTTCGGCAACTTCCTTCTGGAACATACCGCAAACCTCCACAACCTTATCCCTGCTTTCCAGTACCCTGAACAGGATCTGTGATGAAATATTAAATGGGAAATTGCCGGCAATACAAAGACTTCCCTTAAAATATTCTTCTAAATTCATCCTGAGGAAATCACCTCTTATTATCTCCCCCACAGCAGAAAATTTTTCTTTCAGGAAATGAACCGATTCATTATCTATTTCAATGACTTTCAGATCGCCAAAATTCCTTTCCAGAAGATATTCGGTGAGTATCCCCGTACCCGGGCCGATCTCAAGTACTGAATCATATCCTTTACCTGTAAGTGATGATGCCACCTTACGGGCAATTTCCCTGTCTTTCAGAAAATGTTGTCCAAGTTTCTTTTTAGGATGAACTCCTGTCATTTGTAATGATGTATACAGAATTCTGTTTATATCTGGAGAAGTTCCCTTCCGAATTTTCTCCAGAACGGCAGCTTAAGCTTTTCAAGCCATACAATGAATGCCTTAAGGACATTATAATAAAGTGTGCAGAACAGGAACAGTATCATCAGCCATATCATGGTCATATTGAAAACCAGGGTTCCTATCTTAAGGTTACCTGTCTGTTTAAAAGGTGCATAAAAATGAGCCCGTCCATGTCTGGACCCCGGAGGCATTAAAACAGGATCTGCTTTCTGTATGAACCTGTCATCCGTCTCGAAAATTTTCCTTGTGCTCCGCCTGTTCAGAACAAATTCTGCAAGTCTTTCATTATGATTTTCTTCGAGCAGTCTGACAAATTGTTCTTCTCCCATTTTGTTTTCAATATCTTTTTTCAGAGAATCCAGCTGCAGGGAAATTCTTCTTTCCTGTAATCTGAATGTTATACCCAGACTGTCAAGATAAAGCAGGAGATAATCTCCGATTATTTCATCAAATTTATCATAATTAACCCTTTCCATCCATTCACCCGGTTTGATTCCGGTTGTTTCAGAGAGTTCCCTGACATGATAATTTATTTTGCTGAAATTATTTTCAATGTATTCTTTGTATTCGGGATCTCTTCCGGCCTTGATACATTCCTGAACCTTTACCCTGAGACGTGGTATCAGAAAAGAAGCTTTCCAGTTGTTCTGACTTATTGCCATATCATACTCAAAGAAATTCCTTTCATACCTGTTGCTTTTAAACTGTTCAACTGTAATTGCCTCATAAGCCCATCTGGTTGTCATTACATCTCCAATGACAGGGACATAAATTTTCCTGCTGAAGGCCTTATGAAGATCATCAAACTGTATCATTGCGCCACCCAGAAGCAATTGCGGGACAAGCAGCAGCGGGATCAGTATATAAATACTTATTGCCGACCTCATACCCGCTGATATATTCAGTCCGAGCATATTTCCGAAGCATGCGGTCGAAAACAGAATAAGCCAGTGCCTGAACAACATTCCTTTAACTTCAAGAATGGTGTTTGCAACAAGAACAAACGATAGTGTCTGTATTGCTGAGAGAACAAACAGGAAATTGATCTTGGAAAAAAGGTAACTGAGCCTGCTCAGGTTCAGGAATTTCTCCCTTTCAAGTATCTTTCTGTCGCGGAATATTTCTTCTGCGCTCACTGTCAGTCCCATGAAAATGGCGACTATAACGGACATAAACAGGAATACCGGATAGTTTATGTTATCCGAAAATAAATATTTACCGTCCTCGCCGTACTTGGAAATATATGCCAGGATGAGTGCCAGCAAGGGTGCTTCGAGGAGGTTTATGGTCATATACTGCTTATCGGCAAGCTTGCGGGTTATATTTCTTTTTATGAATGTTCTGAGCTGTTCTGTTTTTCCCGGGACTTTAAAATTTCCGGGGGTTACCCTTGTTTTTTCAGGTTTCTGTTGCAGTACCGGCATCATTTTTTTCCGGTATTTCTCATACCATTCAACAGGGCTTACCTGGCGGTCTTTTCCCGGCCGGCCATCGTTATCAATCATTTTAACCTCAACAATATGAAGAATATTGTCGGTTTCGATATTTCCGCAGCTCGGACATTCACTTTCCGCAGCATTTGCCTGTGAGGTCTCGGTCTTGAAATAAACAAGAGCTTCAACAGGATCACCGTCATAGATCATATAGCCACCCTTGTCGAGTATCCAGAGCTTGTCGAACATCTTTATAATATCCGACGAAGGCTGATGAATAATGGCGAAGACCATTTTACCCCTTAATGCCTGGTTCCTCAACAGAGACATTACCTTCTCGGAATCAAAGGATGATAATCCTGAAGTGGGTTCATCAACGAACAGTACTATAGGTTCACGCATCAGCTCAAGACCTATGTTAAGCCTTTTGCGTTGTCCGCCACTTACCTTTTTATTAAGTATATCTCCGACCTGGAGATCCTTTATTTCAAACAGATCCAGGTCCTGAAGCACCTTTTCCACAGTGGAATTAAGCTGCTCCTCGGTATAATCGCCAAAGCAGAGACGGGCATTAAAATAAAGGTTCTGGAATACAGTCAGTTCCTCGATCAGCATATCATCCTGGGGAACATATCCGATAAGACCTTTTATCTGATCGGAATCAGCGTGAATATCATATCCGTTAATATACAGGTTTCCTTCTGTCGGTTTTATTTTTCCGTGAAGAAGGTTCAGCATAGTCGTTTTACCAACTCCGCTGCCTCCCATTATACCGACCAGGTTCCCGGATTCAACCCTGAAATTCATTTTCTGAACTCCGTTATCGGAGTTTTTAAATGAAAACTGAACATCATGTCCTTCGTATAAAACCTTTTCGGAAAACCTTCCCGATACGAACTGTTTGAATATCCTTGAATAGTAAATCGGTTCAAGACCCAGACCTTTTATATTAACACCTCTTTCAAGAAGATATGGTCTGCAGGCAATTATATCACGCCCCTTGAAATAAAGAGTAAGCGGCCCGTCATATGTAAGCAACAGTGTTTCGGTACTTTCTATATAAAGTACAATGATGTGACCTTTAAATCCCTTTATTCTCAGATGTCTCCATTTATCATAGTTCTTATATAAACGGGCACCCGACAGTTCCGGATTATCGCTCTCAATAATCAGTACGCAATCAGGTGAGATATCATCAAAGGTCCTGCCTATTATAAAGGCCGAGACATTCTCATATTCCTTCCTGGAAATATTAAAGGTCCGGACAACGATGTCAACGATGGTTTTTTCCTGTTCCGTTATCAAACCATCCTCAAAAGCAAACTCCATCAGCTGAAGAAAGACGATCATTCTTTCTTCAAGGAACAATCCTTTTTTTATCTGGCGGCAGATATTTGTTATCTGAAAAGATATCAGCGAATTTTCGTCTGCCAGTTCAGCCTTATCGACACTTTTTAATTCGTTTGAATAGAATTCCAGATTATTTTCGAAAAGGGCATAATACTCCTCTTCCAGCTCTCTGTTCAGATATCGTCTGAGATAGCTCCGGAGTATTTTTTTGCCTCTTGATGTTATTCCTGCCGGATTGACCGTTGAAACTATGGCAAATATATGAATCAACGCCAATAATACTGACTCCCTCATAAAAATGCCAGTTCAAAAAAAGACCGCAAAGTAAGATGCTTTGCGGTCATCTGTTTGTTCAGATAATTATTTTATGATCTGTGCCCTTATCCCTTCAATAGCTTTTGTAATATCTATGATATTCTGCTGGGTAAGGCTTGTGGTCAGACCTTCATATACTTTTTTTATTGGTTGCAGGATATCCAGGAAAGCCTTGATATCCGGATCTTCTGAATATGGTTTTGTGATTTCCAGGTATGTTTCGAACGATTCTTTCTGTTCGAGAAGATTCCTTGATATACCGGCGACCTGGTATGCTGCCTCAGATACATGTGTTGTCAGGTACATACCTTCCACCCATGCTCCTCCGACAACCAGCAATGCCAGTGTTTCCTGGTTATTGTCAATCAGATAGGCATAGGTTTTCTGGAAGGCTTCTGTAAGAATTCTGACCAGTTCATCACGGTTGTCATAATTCTGCCGGATTTTTTCATACCATGTTTCATCATAAATCTGCGACATGTTCAGTTCGTTCGCAAGGGAACGCAACGCGCTCAGGTAATTCAGGACTTCCTGCTGCATATTATATAAGGTGGCATAACTCAGATCGGCTCCATATCCTCCCAGATTTATTGCACGGTCTACGCTCTTAATATACTTTTTGGAATTTTCAACGGGATTTGAAATGCCAAATATATAACCCACCTCCAGGTCGGTCAGCATTCTTATAACATCGGCAGATGTGGGAAGAGGATAAACATTCTTTTCAATCTGACCTACTATGGTATCTGCCTGTTCAATCTCTATTTTCTTCTGTTCCTTCCTGTTTTTACATGAAGTGTTTGAAGTCATGACAACAATCCCTGCCAGAAACAATGGAAGAATCAATGCCGCAATTATCTTTTTCATACCTGATCAATTTATGTTAACTGTAACGTTCAAAACTGCGCATAAAAATAATAAATAAATTAAATATAAGACATTCCGGAAGAAGTTATTTGTTCATTATATAATATACCTTTTAATCTGTATCTGAAAGAATTCAATTAAATAAATAATATAAATCTGATTTTGATCATTTATCTTTGACCCCCCGGGAATTATTCAATCTGATGAACTGGAATTTTGATGAAGTGATAAACAGGGAGGGTACTGACTGTGTCAAGTACGATCTGAGATATGATATATTCGGAAAGAAAGATATAATACCAATGTGGGTTGCAGATATGGATTTCAGGACACCGCAATTCATAACGGAAAAACTGAGGAGTCGCCTTGATCATGAGATATATGGTTACTTTTTCCGCCCTCCGGAATATTTCAGCTCAATTATTAAATGGTTCAAAAACAGATATGACTGGTCAATAGAAAAGGACCATATCTGCTTCTGCCCCGGTACCGTACCTGCCCTGAATCTCTGCACCCTCACATTTACACGTCCCGGTGACTCCATAATAGTCCAGCCACCGGTCTATTTCCCGTTCTTTTCCGCTGTGGAGAGCCATGGGAGAAAACTTATTTATAACCAGCTTATTGAAATAGACGGAAGATGGATAATGGATTTTGAGTCGCTCATCTCTGCTATTACCCCCGATACAAAAATGATCATTATCTCAAATCCTCATAATCCGGTTGGAAGAGTGTGGAACAGGGATGAACTTGAAGAACTTGCAGGGATATGCCTGAAGAATAAAATAATAATTCTGTCCGATGAGATCCACTGTGACCTTACATTGCCGGGAAATATTCATACTCCCTTTGCAAAACTTTCAGAAGAGATAGCCGATATAACTGTAACATGCATTGCTCCGAGCAAGACATTCAACCTGGCCGGATTATCGACTTCCTCGGTAATTATCAGTAATCCCGTGATGAGAAAATATTTCAGGCGCAAAGTCGAAATCCTGCATATAGGTAACGGGAACATTTTCGGTACAGAAGCATCGGTTGCCGCATATACAGAAGGAGCTGAATGGGTTGATGCCCTCAGGGAATATATCGCGGGGAATGTTAATTATGTAATTAAATATTGCAGTGAATTAATACCGGAGATCATCCCCGTCAGACCCGAAGCAACATATATGATATGGCTCGACTGCAGGAAATCAGGAATGGATGGTAAGGAACTGCGGAACTTTTTTGTAAACCAGGCCCGGGTGGGAATGAATGAAGGTTCAACATTCGGACCAGGCGGAGAAGGCTTTATGAGAATGAATGTCGCAATGCCAAAGAGCAGGGTGGAAACAGCCATGCAGCAGATTGAAAAGGCAGTATCAACATTACGATAAACAATATAAATTTTAAAATGACGGAAAACATACAGGTCAGACTTACACTTGAAGACGGTACGGTATATTACGGAAAATCGTTCGGAGCACCTGTAGCGGCTGCAGGTGAAGTAGTATTCAATACAGCTATGACAGGATACCCCGAAAGCCTTACCGATCCCTCCTATCACGGACAGATACTGTGCCTGACATATCCTCTTGTGGGTAATTACGGCGCTCCGGCAAAACAGGAGGAAAACGATCTTTACCGCTTCTATGAGTCTTCATCAATACATATTTCCGGACTTATTGTATCAGATTATTCATTTGAATACAGCCACTGGAATGCTTCTGAAAGTCTGGATGAGTGGCTTAAAAGGAACAATGTCCCCGGGATTTACGGTATCGATACAAGAGCCCTGACGAAAAGGATCAGGGAAAAGGGATCAATGCCGGGAAAACTGGAGCCCGCGGGAACAGAGACAGATTTTTATGATCCCAACAAATCGAATCTTGTGGCTGAGGTTAGTACGCGAACGAAAAAAACCTACGGTTCCGGCAAATACAGGATCATATTGATCGATTGCGGCGTGAAATACAATATTATCCGGAATTTGCTCAAAAGGGATACAACAATTATAAGAGTGCCATGGGATTATGATTACCATAATGAGGAATATGACGGACTGTTTATTTCAAATGGTCCGGGAGATCCCAAAATGTGCACGGAGACGGTGAGAAACCTGAAGAGATCATTCGAAAAGGATATTCCGGTCTTCGGGATCTGTCTTGGGAATCAGCTCATGGCTCTTGCATCGGGAGCAGATACTTATAAGCTGAAATATGGGCACCGGAGCCATAACCAGCCGGTTATAATGCCTGGAACCGACAAGGCTTATATCACCTCGCAGAACCATGGCTATGCCGTTGATAATAAAACTCTTAACGAAGAATGGGATCCTCTTTTCATAAACATTAATGATAAAACCAATGAAGGGATGAAGCATAAGAGCAAGCCTTTCTTCTCAACCCAGTTTCACCCCGAAGCATCAGGCGGACCGACTGATACAGATTATCTTTTTGATGTTTTCATCGGAAATATACGCCAGACAGGGCGATAAGCCCTATCTGACATACTCCATAAGCTTGTCGGCCATCATTGAAGCCGTTTTATTGCTGAAATACTTCATATTCTCATTGAATCTTGCAGCAATTGCATCGTTACACAAGTTTCCAGGACTACCTTCATGGACATAATCGGATAAAGCCGTCTTCGAAAATGAAGAATTCCTTACCATATCCGATACTGCTTTATATGCGTCCCTGAACGGAATACCCTGCTTGACCAGGCGGTTCACTTCCTCAGTACTGAATATTGTATTATATAAAGAGTTCTCGGTAATATTCTTTCTGATCCTGATATTGTTAAGCATTAAAAGCATTATTTCAATGCACTCCTGGAGATCTTCAAAAGCATCGAACATAAGTTGCTTGAGAAGCTGAAGATCGCGGTTATAACCTGAAGGAAGGTTGGATACAAGCATTGCAACCTGTCCGGGCAGTGTCTGAATCAGATTTGTTCTTCCCCGTATCAGTTCAAAAACATCAGGATTACGTTTCTGAGGCATGATGCTTGATCCGGTAACATATTCATCGGGAAAATCTATGAATCTGTATTCGGCACTCATATAGAGACATACATCCATTGAAAAGCGCGAGAGTGTCTGGGCAAGTGATGCAAGTGCTGATGCAACAGCCATCTCAACTTTACCGCGGCTGAGGCTCGCGTATGCCGAGTTATAAATAAGCTCATCAAATTCCAGCAATTCGGATGTAAGTTTTCTGTTCAGCGGAAGTGTTGTTCCGAAACCTGCAGCTGTACCGAGGGGATTTCTGTTATTAAGTGCACGGGCAGTCGTCAGAAGAGAAAGGTCATCCGACAATGCTTCAGCATATGCTCCGAACCAAAGACCGAAAGATGAAAGCATAGCCGGTTGCATGTGGGTATAACCCGGTAACAATACTTCCTTATACTGATCGCTCAGGGACTGGAATTTACTGAACAGACTGCTCATCAGGATTGCCACTTTGTCAATCTCTTCCCTTGTATACAATCTGATATCAACCAGCACCTGGTCATTCCTCGACCTGCCGGTGTGAATCTTCTTTCCTGTCGTACCGAGTATTGAAGCCATCTCCTTCTCAATCTGCGAATGTATGTCCTCTACCCCGTTCTCAATTGTCAGACTGCCCTCTTCATCCCAGACAAAAAGGGAATGAAGCGCTTTCAGCATATTGTTCTTCTCATCATTCTCGATAAGACCGACATCATGAAGCATGATCACATGAGCCATCGATCCGACAATATCCCATTTTGTCAAATGAAGATCTGTTTTCCTGTCTCTTCCGGCAGTGAATTCAATAATGGCCGGTTCGGGATTGATCCCTTTTTCCCAGAGTTTCATTTTTGATTTACTTTATTTTTTTCATACTCTCCTCAACTATTGCCCTGTGGGCCATAAGCCTGATTGCATTTATTTTTATAAATCCCCTGCTGTCAGTCTGGTCAAAACCTCCGTCTATATCCATGCTCGAGAGCTTTTCGTTATATAATGATGATGGTGATTCACGTCCTTCAATGATGACATTGCCCTTATACAGACAAAGATGTACACTTCCGTCTATCAGCTCCTGGCTTTTCTCAATTGCTGCCATCAGGAAATCCATTTCGGGACTGAACCAGAAACCGTTGTATATCAGCTCGGCAAACTTGGGGGTAAGCATGCTTACCAGACGTTTGACCTCGCGATCCATTGCAATTCCTTCAAT
>CAYQZL010000096.1:1347-16741 GCA_964421975.1 uncultured Rikenellaceae bacterium | reverse complement strand
CTGAAAACATAAATCTGAAAATAAGCTTTTCGGAAGCCCTTTCACTGGAAGGTTCAGACAACATTTTCATCGGATCACTGGCTGCAGGGGAGGAAACTGATGAGATGGAACTGAAATTCGTTTGCAGGGATGATGATTTCGAAATTGGTGTTTGGACCATAAAAATAAATTCTGATAATGCCAGGGTAACACCATGTATGGGAACTTTCTCAATAGGAGAAGTAATTACTTCAATTAGACCTTCACCGGAAGCTGATGAGAATTCTTTTTCTGTATTTCCCAATCCTCTCACCAGGGCAGGATATGTAAGTTATAAACTCCACGAGAAAGCAATGATCAGAATATACCTTTATGACCTGTTTGGAAGGAGACTATGTACACTGTCCGAAGTTGTTCAGACTCCGGGAACATACCGGCAGCCAATTGACCTGAGTTCTTACAGTCAGGGCTTATATATTATTACTCTGGAAAAAAACGGTTTTCCTGCAGCTAAAAAGAAAATCATCCTTTCAGACAGTAACTGAAAGAGTTATTTTCGATATTAAGTAGATTAGACATCAGCATAACTATTGTTTATTCATAGGATAATCATTCAGAGATTCATAATTGAGATTGCCTGCATTGTGTATTCAGGAGGTCGGATACAGGAACAGATTCTCAGGTATTGATACACGTTCCTTTTTTAAAAGGTTTTATGCAGGGTACATTCAAAAAATCAGCAATAAAACTATTATCTTGCATACTCTATGTGAATTGATGTTAACAGATTATTGAAATGAATCCTGAGAAATTTTCAGTCAAATCACGGTTCAGGAGTTTTACCCATGCTTTTAATGGCCTCATCTTGCTGCTGAAAAGTGAACATAATGCAAGGATTCATACGCTTGCAGCAATGACAGCTATCGCTGCCGGAATAATCCTGGAAATAAATCTTACCGAGTGGTGCCTGATTATTTTTGTCATCGGTCTGGTTTTTGTCACAGAACTGATCAATACCTCGATTGAAAACGTTGCAGATGTTGCCGATCCTGAATTAAATGAAAAAATTAAAAAGGCGAAGGATTATTCTGCAGCCGCAGTTTTGATCTCAGCAATAATTTCCGTTATTGCCGGAGGATTTATTTTTATTCCACGTTTGTTACAGTTATTATAGAATAGATTCGTAACTTATGACGGCATAAATCGGCATCTGGACTAACATATTAAATATCTTATCACATATCTCAACAACTAATTTTTATTTATAATGGCAAAAAGAAAAATTACACGGCGACAGGCAATTACTGCTGTTTCGGCAGGAGCTCTTGGAACATTTGTAAACTGGTCTATTCCGTCATTTTCCATTAACAGTACAAGTCAGCAGAAGCTGGCCATCAACGGCGGTGAAAAAGTCCATACGGGCACATGGCCCGAATGGCCTGTCTGGGATCAGGCTGCAGAAAAGAACATTAACGAGATGCTTCGTACAGGCAGATGGTGGAGAGGCGATGGAGAACATGTGGCTGATTTTGAACAGAGATATGCAGAGCTGATGGGCGTTAAAAGATGTCTTGCAACAGCAAGCGGTACCACTGCGCTTATAACCTCTCTCAAAGCAATTGGCGTTGATGCCGGAGATGAAGTGCTGGTATCTCCCTTTACGTTCATAGCCAGCTATAATGTTATTTTCATGAATAAAGCGCTTCCGGTATTCGTCGATTCGGATCCTGACACTTTCCTTCTGGACCCAGCAAAAATAGAATCCCGGATTACAGAACGTACTACTGCCATACTGCCGGTTCATATTTACGGCCTTCCTGTTGATATGGACAGTATTAATGCAATAGCTGCAAAACATAATCTCAAAGTAGTTGAAGATGCATGCCAGGGATGGCTTGGTGAATATAAGGGCAAAAAACTGGGATCTCTTGGTGATGTCGGATGCTTCAGCTTCCAGAACTCCAAAAACCTGCCTGCAGGTGAAGGTGGCGCTATTATAAGCAATAATGATGCTTTGATGGATAAATGTACTTCACTTCATAACTGCGGAAGACCATTCGGTTCAGTCGCAAGAACATCGGCATATCCGATAGCCGGCACTAATTTCAGGATGCAGCAGATCCAGGCACTCATTTTAATGTCCCAGATGAACCGTATCCGGAAAGATGCCGATATAAGACTGGCAAATGCACTGTATCTCGATGCAAATCTGAAAGATATTCCGGGTATAATTCCGGCAAAACTGGTGAACACTTCATCCAGATCGGCCAACCATCTTTATGCTTTCAGATATAACAGCAGGGAATTCAATAATGTCCCGAAAGAAAGATTCATAAGAGCACTTCAGGCTGAAGGTATTCCCTGCAGCGGCGGTTACGGACCCCAGAATAAGGACGGACTTATAGAAGAACAACTTAATTCGAAAGGATATAAAAGACTGTTCTCCGAAGCACGGCTGAAACAATGGCGCGAAGAAAATGTCCTCCCCGGTAATGATAAACTTTGCAGTGAAGCAGTTACTTTCTATCAGAGTATCCTGCTCGGAAGCCGCAACGATATGGAAGATATTGTTAAGGCGATCAGGAAGATATATCAGAACAGAGATACGATGAAGGCATGAGGAATGAGAGATGAGAGGTGAGTGATGAGAGGTGAGTGATGAGAGGTGAGAGGTGAGCGATGAGAATGTCTAATCCTGAAATAGGTTGACACCTAAACAGGAAAAGACAAATGAAAAGGAGTAATTATGAGCAAAAAGTAATTAAGAAGTACAGTTCTGCTTTTAAGCTTAAAGTGGTAAATGAAATAGAAAGTGGAAAACTTTCTATTAACCAAGCAATGGAAATTTACGATATTGGCGGTCATACTACAATTAGTAAATGGATAAAGAACCTGGGTAAAAATCACTTATTAAGTAAAATAGTCAGAATTGAAATGAAAGATGAAGCAGATAAATTAAAAGAACTGAAAGAGAGGGTCAGGCAGTTGGAAAAGCTTCTTGCCAATAAGGAACTGGACAACTTAATGAATGAGGCTTTTCTGGACCTTTTGGCAGAGGACCAAGGAGTAGATCTTGAGGAGTTTAAAAAAAAAGTAGACAAAGAGCGATTAAAAAAACAGCTCTGACAAGATTTAAGATTGATCCTGCTCCAACAATGAAAGATCTTTGCGGGTATTTTGGAATTAGTCGTCAGTCATTTTACAAATGGCTTAAATACGAAGCAAAGAAGCGATTAGAGAATCATGTAATAACAAGCTGGGTAAAAGATAACAGGAAGGTCCAGAAGTTAGAGGGATGTTACAAACTATGGATAAAACATAAAGTTGAATTTAACATAGAAATGGCTCTTGGCCGGGATAAGTTCTTTGATTTAATGAGGGAAGAAGGTTTATTGATCACAAGGAAACGTAAGTATGTAAGAACAACCTATTCCGAGCATGGCTTCAGAGTCTACGACAATAAGATCAAGGGTCTCGGAATAATCCGGCCTAACCAGGTCTGGGTATGTGATATAACATATGTCGCAACTTCGGAAGGTTTTATGTATCTGGCAATGATAACTGATCTGTATTCCAGGAAAATAGTTGGATACGATATTAGTGACAGCCTGGAAGCTGAGGGATGCAGAAGAGCACTCAAGAGAGCGTTATCACTGATAAAAAATCCACAGGGTATTATACATCATTCCGATCGCGGGATCCAGTATTGCTGCAAGGAATACGTTAAGCTTCTTAAGAAACATAAAATGGAGATAAGCATGGCAGCAAAAGGTGATTGTTACGAGAATGCAGTTGCAGAAAGGGTCAATGGGATTTTAAAGCAGGAATATGAACTGGGAAGCAGATTTATAAATAAAGAAATTGCTGTCAAGGCAACCAAAGAAGCTATAAATCTTTATAATACAATAAGATTGCACAGATCAATAAACTTTAAAACCCCAGCTGAAATGTATGCAGCATAATCATGTTGAAATATTGATAACTTCTTTAAGATATAACTTCAATGGAAAGAAGTTATCAACATTACAACATGACATTAACATCAAAAATTAAAATGAAAAAAGAGTATTAATAATGTCAACTTTTTTCAGGACGAGACAGAATAAGCTGGTTCCTCGCAGCAGCTGACCCGAGAGTAAAAGCTGCTGCACCTGTATGTGGTGCAAGCACCATGGAAGCACAGATATCAACACGTACCATTGACGGTCACTGCGACTGTATGATGGCAATTAACACTTACCTCATTGATTTCCAGGATATAGGAGCTCTGATTGCCCCGAGGCCTCTGCTGATAGGCCAGGCTGACCGCGACGGTCTTAACCAGATCGAATCTGCCCGCCGTATTTATAAAGATCTCCGCAGAATTTATGAACTTCATAATGCTTCCGGAAATATTGAATTTATTGAAACACCCGGCGGTCATTCATATCATAAGAATTCCAGGGAAAAAATATTTTCTTTTTTCACCGGACACCTTATGGGTAAAACAATATCTCCCGAAGAGGCGGGTGATATTGACGCCTCGCCCGAAAATTTGCTTTCAGAGGAAGAATTAAAAGCCTACACGGAAGGTCCTCCTTCAGACGACAGAACAACTACCATTCAGGATTCGTTCGTTAAACTGGCCTTAAATCCTCAAATAACAACAGAAAATGATCTGAATAAATTTCGTAATGCTGTTACAGACTTTCTCAAAAAGAGAAGTTTTTCAGCTTTCCCTGAAAATCCTCCTTCATTTGATTCGGTAAAAGTGTTCAGGACCCTTGACAGAGCCCGGTACGGAAGCGATATCTACAGCTTTGTTTCAGAAGAGGGATGGAGACTAAAGGTTGATATAAGGTGGAGAAATGATCCTTCCCAGAAAAAGCCCCTGATGATCGTTCTTCGTAATGCCAATGAATCGCGATGGGAATCGGAAGGATTCATTGAAGATCTTGATGAGAAATGGAACATTGCCTATTTTGAAGTCAGAGGTGTTGGTGAATTTGGCTGGGATCCCAATCTGCAATGGCACGTTAGAAGGGCATCAGCCTGGACAGGAAGGACGTTGGCTTCCATGCAGGTTTACGATCTTACCAGGTGCATGGAATTCTGCCGTACTCTGGCAGGGGTCAATCCCGATTCAATCGGAATAGCTGCCAGGGATGACATGGGTGTGGTGGCATTATATTCGGCTCTGCTTGATGGTAAATGCAAAAGTGTCATATTAAAAAATCCACCGGCAAGTCAGGATGTTGCAAGCAGTCCCGATGGACGGGGTGCGGCTGTCGAGATACTTAATTGTCTGAGGGTTACCGATGTTTATCAACTTCCGGCTCTGCTCTCTCCTGTAGAAGTAACTGTCATCGGCGAAATCCCCGCATCTTACCATTGGTCCGACGATATGCTTAAAAAGCTTGGCAGGAAACCTTTGAACAGAATTGAGAATATTTGAAATACCTGAATAATATCTAAAATCCCTCAACCATCAACCATGAAATCAGCATTGTTTTTAATCATGTTAATCTTCACATCATTTGTAACTATTTTGAACGCACAGGATTTCCTCATCAGTTTCACTGCTTCAGGTGCAGCTTCCTCCATCTCATCGATTAAAGTGGAAAACATGACCCAGGTAAAGTCAATTTTACTGAACGGCGAAGATCAGTTAAGGCTTTTGGGAGGAGCCACTTCCGTTGAGGAACTAACAGACCCCCGCAGAAAAGGGATCACCTTCATGCCCAACCCTGTGAAGGACCAGTCTAAAATGCGATACTGTGGTCACCCTGGTACCTGTGGCAAATAAGACGGTGGATTTCAACTTCATTGAGTGCAAAGACGGAAGCGGGAACACTTATCCTGTCGTTTCCATAGGAGGGACAAAGGGAATACAGCTATGGATGGCGGAGAATCTGAAGACTGTAAAACTAAATGACGGGACTGCGATAAACAATATAACAGGGGCATCAACCTGGA
The DNA here is from genome assembly GCA_964421975.1 of uncultured Rikenellaceae bacterium. Classification (GTDB taxonomy): domain Bacteria; phylum Bacteroidota; class Bacteroidia; order Bacteroidales; family VadinHA17; genus LD21. The sequence goes on along the minus strand of CAYQZL010000096.1, from coordinate 10,807 downwards.
GCAGTGCAAAAGAACCTGCCTGGTGCTGGTACAACAATACCCCCGGAGAATATGGTCTGCTATATAACTGGCATGCCGTGGGGACAAATAAATTATGCCCGGCAGGCTGGAGAGTTCCTACCGATGATGAGTGGCAGGAGATGGTTCAGTACCTTGGCGGAGCTATGACGGCCGGAGGAAAACTCAAGGAAACAGGTGAAATACACTGGATTAACCCTAATAGCGGTGCCACAAATTTGAGTGGATTCTCAGCCTTCGGAGGAGGTTGGCGCAACAATGTCGACGGCTCTTTCAACGAGTTAAAAATGAGCGGTTATTTCTGGACTTCAACATTATCCAATATCACAAACGCCTGTTACCGCTGTCTTCTTTCGACGGGATCGACGATCTATGGCTACATGTCGGAAGTTGACCAGAAGTTTGGATTTTCAGTGCGTTGTATAAAAGTTAACTAAAGCAGAATTGTCTTAATCTCCTGTGAATTTGACAGTTATTTCAGCTAAGAGATAATCACCTCATTTTCGCCTTTCGCAAGATTGAAGCAGAGGATTGAACCTGTTCTTTCCGGAAAGAAGGTTCCCTCCATTAATGCCTTTAAATCTTTAATTCGGGTAAGGGGCTTTTCTTCTCCTTCAGTTTTAATACGAGCATCTCTTACAGCTCCATTTATTCTAATAGTAAAGCCATGCGTCGCAAAGGGCGCTTTAAGAATAAGTCTGTCACGGCTTTCCGAAATAGTCGTCAGCTCCTTTGCAGCCCAGTATCTTGCAATCTCACTCAATTTCATCCAGATAAGGTTATCATATTTCTGATCGAGTCTCTTTTTTATCTCTTTCAGAATATTAAATCCGATTTTATCGCCATTGAAATATATTCCCGGCCAGTGACAGACCATAATTGCCGGTTCTCCGCTATCAATAACCTCAACCATCCTTCCCGACTGAAGATCTTCAGTTATAAACCTGTTAACATTTCCTGGTTCCAACCCGTCCCATCCTCCGAACCAGTCACCGGTACAACCTATGACTGACACGACACATTTTGGGTCAGGACCCTCAAGGTCAGAAGAATACAGAACCTGCGGAGCAACACTTTTATCTTTTTCAGTGAACAGGTCGCGGAAATAATGAGGAATTTCCGAGCCATAAACATCCCTTACAGATTCAAGTGTGCTCAGGGCCAGATTATTCTGATTCCTGCCTCCATAGCCCCCCGGAGTTGTAAGTCCTTCACATGGCAATCCCGCGTCTTTGAGTATCTTCAGGGCATAACTCTGATATACTGCCAGTTCATCCACACTTTTCTTCTGGCTCCATTCCCAGTTTTCCATATAATCAGGTGTAGCATAAGGAAATGGATGACCGGTTCTGATATCAATTACTCTCGTATGGCTCACCATTTCAGGGTGTATATCCCAGTTAGGTAAAATTACTTCTTTTACCAGGTCAAGGCTGTTCTTCAGTTCTCTTTCAGTCCACCCGGGGATAAACCTGCTCACCCATCCGGTACATGCCGGATAAGGAACAATGCTGTATTTCCCCTTAACGCCGTTTTCAATGCTCCACTCGGCAAATTCCTTTACAAAATTGTCGGGGATTTCACGGGGAAGCTTCCTCCAGTCCTGTTTATACTGTTCGGGAAAGACCTCGGCAAACTGTGGGATCCCGTAATAGGCCATATTGACAAGACAGGTTGAATCATCAATGATAAGGCTTACCGGGATCCTGTTAAAAGGATTCAGAATCTTTATAGTTAGTTGTTTTGCTTCACCGGGAGTCAGTAACTCATTCGAAGCAAAAACCAGACTGCCTGCTCCGGCCATTTTAATAAATGAACGCCTTGACAAATCCATTATTTATAACTTTTATATTCAAAGATGAAATTTACCAATAAATGATATCAAACAGGTAATGATCCTCTGATTTTTTAAGTTTCGTAAATTTGTATAAGATCATTTAACTGTGATAATTCATAAACTTTGCGTCTTTGTGTGGCTGACAAAAATGCCACAAAGGCACCAAGACACTAAGGATGACTAAGTAAGTACATTAAGATTTTTAACCGCACAACGCATTATAGTATAATACATTTATTAACGGTCTTATGATTGAAATGAAAACTGTCTCCAGAAGAAATATGATCAGATCAGCTATTTATACTGCAATATCAGGAATGATCCCTCATTCATTTTCAGGAATATACTTTTTACAGGACAGACCTGACAGGCCTAAGGAGCCGACTTATCTGAAATTACATCATTCCGGTGAACTGAAAAAACGTGGAGAGATACTGTGGGGCATGATGGAACACTGTGAACTTTGCCCAAGGATGTGTGGTGTAAATAAGCTTAAGGGAGAAAGAGGATTCTGTCAGGCAAATTCCGATCTGGAAATATCATCTGCGCATCCCCATTTCGGTGAGGAAAAGCCTCTGGTCGGGAAAGGAGGGTCCGGTACTATATTTATGTCAAATTGCAGCCTTAGATGTGTTTTTTGCATTAATTATTTTATAAGTCAGGAAGGCGAAGGAAGCAAAAGGAGTATTGACCAGTTTGCCGGAATGATGCTTTCCCTCCAGAAGATGGGGTGTCCGAATATCAATATAGTAACCCCTACCCATTATTCTCCCCATATCCTTCTTGCACTGGATAAAGCAGCTTCAAAGGGACTGAAAGTGCCGTTGGTTTATAACACATGCGGATGGGAAAGGGTAGAGATATTAAAAATGCTTGATGGCGTGGTGGATATTTACCTGCCCGATTTCAAATATTTTGATGGGGAAAAAGCAGCCAGGTATTCCTCAGGTGCGTCGGCCTACCCGGAAATCACAAAGCAGGCGCTTCTTGAAATGCACCGCCAGGTGGGTGTGGCTAAACCCGGTGCAGATGGATTGATGCAAAGAGGATTGATGATACGGCACCTGGTCATGCCAAATGATGTAAGTGATTCAAAAAAAGTTATTGACTGGATAACAAATAATCTGCCGAAGGATACATATCTGAATATCATGTCTCAGTATAGCCCGGCATACAAGGCATTTGATTACCCTGAAATTTCCCGTAAGATTACACGTGAGGAATATTCCGATGCGGTTAACCATGCAAAAGCAATCGGGCTTACTAACCTTGAGATCCAGGGTTTTCGTATCTTATAACACCTTCCCTCTGTCTCTTCGCCCCTGCATCCCTTTGTCTCTACACTCAATAGGCGTCAACCTTCTATTCTCTACACCCCTTCGAATCTCAGTTCCTTAGTTTTCTTTCCCCCGGACTTTCTTCCCCGTAAAGTTTTTCCCTGATTTCTTTTCCAGGTTGAAAACCTCAATAGCGTTCTCCCTGAAAATCCTGTTGACAATCTCGAGAGCCAGTTCTTCAGTCAGCAATCCCCTGTTCACTCTTTTTGCTAATACTTCCGACACCACATCCTTAGCAAATTCAAGCGATCCCACCGATTCCTCAATCAGACCGCAGTCGCCTCCCCAGAAGAATTTATTGTATGGAACACAGTCGAGCATCACATCAAAGGAATGTACTGCCTCTTCCCGTGAGATCTGTGGCAGCCAGACAAGGTCGAGATATACATTCGGGAACATCTTCGCTAATGCTGCAAATTCACCTGTCCAGGGAAATCCCCCGTGGAAAAGGCTGAATTTTGCATTCGGATATTGAAGGAAAAGGTTATTGAGCTTTACCGGTTGCCCGTTATCGAGGGTATTCCCGTTACCGGCCAGATACCCTGTATGGATCTGAACTGGAAGGTCATTTTCGATAGCTTTCTGAATAATCCAATGAAACATGAAATCTTCAATTTTCTTTGCTTCTGAAGCAGTCAGGCTCCCGGAAGGTTTTTCAAATAATGCCCGGGCTTCTTCATAAGTGACATTTTCATAGAACAGTGTACGGGAATATGCCTGGGAATTTTTAATACACACAGCCTTTTTTTCGACATTCATTTTAAACAGATGATCACAAAACTTCAGGTAATCATCCAGGCTGTTTATTACAAATCCGGCTGAAGCTGCTTCTTTATAAAAATCTGACGGATTGCTGTCTTTTTCAGGTTTTCGGCCTGATGACGAGATAAGTGCATTAATGTTAAATGCCAGTGCAAAATGCTTCTCATCGATCTCTGTATTGAACGGTTTCCAGTACTGATCAATGAACATGAGCTCAAATCCTGCCCTCTGGAAAGCTTCATCAAACCAGGTCCTGTAATCTTTATATTTTTCCTCAACCTGCCCTGAAAGCTTTTCTATATTATTTTTAGTAAAGAACAGGTCATTGAAATCATATAATTTCCTGAATCCTTTCACAAAATGACCATAATAACTTGTAGTACGGGTATAATCAAGAGCTTCCCCATAAATATCCCATAACTGATCGAGACTCAGAGAATCTATCAGTTTCCAGTTCAGCCCATTGTCACCTGCAGATCTGACATCAGCGGCAAGGTAGCCGGCAGCTATCAGGTGATAGAAACGAAACCTGTAGTTACCGTATTCCTCAGGCCAGTGCTGATGTTCATGAGTGTTGATCACTTTAACCTGATCGGCGTGATCTCTTATTTTCAGATATACGATGTCATTATCATTCCTGCACTGATAAATACAACAGGGTATAATGACCGTCATACATAAGATTATAAACAGCTTATTACTTTTCATAAACGATTTCTTTTGATCCGGATATCGAGTTACCTTCTGAAGTTACTTTTGATGACTTCTTTCCTATAAATATGGCGATCGGCTGATTGCCTTTACCCGTTGAACGGATAGTGTTATTGATGATATTAATATCTTGAGTTTCACCTCCGATCCAGAATCCTGCAGATTCACGTGCCGTTCCGTTATTTTCAATTATATTGTTCCTGAAAGTATTACGATGACCACTGTTTTGTTCGTTCTCATTACGGAAATAAACTCCGTGATGTGCATTTTCATAAACACGGTTATTCTCGAAGAGATTATCTGTATCCTTATGGCCTATTGAGAAACCATTATCTTCATTGGCATAAAGGGTATTATTCCTGAAAATACCATTCTGCACCCTCCAGCAAAGAAAGATGCCGTCTCCCCTGTTATGATGACTTATGCAGTTTTCTACTATTGTTTGATCTGATCCTGTACCGGGATGAAAACCCAGACCTCCGCCATAAGAAGCTTCGCATCCTCTTAAAGTAATTTTTTCATCTATCTGCCAGCTGAAGGAATCGCCGTTGAATTCATTTACTTTAACATTCTCAACAAGACAATTCTTCGATTTATGTATATAGACACCTCCTCCCCTGCATCCGTTAATATATTCGTTTACAGTCTTATTCCCTACGATAATAAGATCAGCAATTTTTACATTTTCAACATCTACTGCTTCAATAATTGAGAAACTGTTTGATATTGTTCCGTTCAGTGAAGCAATATAGTCATTTACTGTCCTGTTGTCAAAATAGATCGTATTATCCTGAATATCTGTAATTACAGCAGTTGTAACGTCCCATCCCGATTTATGGGCATCATCGAAGAGCTGGATTCCCATTCCTGTTGTAAAACCGCTAGCATCCTTTACAACAGCTTTCTGCATCCCCCAGTCTGCATCAATCACAAAACTTGTTTTAAATCCGTTGCATTTTCTCAGAATGGTTTTTCCCCCCGAGCCGATAAGATTAATATTGCTGTAAAGCCTGACAGGCCCAATGATATCATAGGTTCCGGGGTTAAGCTTTACAGTACCTTCTCCCCTGGCTTTTACAGCATCAAGTGCTATCTGTATTGCACGGGAAGTATATCCGGGCACATCTGCTTCAGGGCCTCCCACCGTAATTATCAGATCTGCCCTCCGGATATCGACCAGACCTGTATTCTGGCAATTCACATCAGGACATAAAGTACTTAATACAAGTATCAGAATCAATAGTTTAATCGTACTGGTTTTCATACGTTGCTCCTCCATGGTATTATTAAGACACAAATTATAAAATTATAAACAAATTGTTTTCCCTTTTTTCCCTGCCATACCGGCTTTCAGATATAAATGCAATACAGTGTTTTTTAATTCCGATGGTGAATTCAATGTTACTTTCTTCCCTCCTTTCAGCTGTTTGGTTTTCAGGAATGTACCGGTTCCGGTATCAAACCAGTCAGCCGAAAATTTACCCGGAGCATGTTCAAGATCAATTGTAACTGTTGCAGTATCGGGCAGATAGATGAGATATTCAGATCCTTTATTCGCAAGACAATATGAAGTTGATACCAGTTCCGGATGTGGGATCATTGAAATAAGATCTGTACGATCTGCGATCGTTTGTGTAAATCCCTGGCCTTTACGCATTGATTCGAGCCAGGTTTCATCACAGGCATTTGCAAGTACTCTGCAATCATAAGGATCCATGAAGATGGGATTCATCCCGCGAAGAAAGCTTTTCCATATCCAGCCGGGATTTCCTCCGGTACCCCAGAGATGATCCGTATCATTAATTATAACCTTGGAGCCGTCAGCTGGTGGCGGATCATCACGGTAACCGCCTTCCGGATTTGGAGAGATCCAATCTGCCGGGCTGTAAAAAAGTACTTTATTACTGCCTCCCCGGTACTGAAATGTCATTCCCACAGGATGTTGTTTTGGAAGGCTCTTCTCGTAATTCTTAATAAACCTTATCATATCATACTGCCATTCAGTTGAAGGCGGGTGATTTTCATTTGAGATTTCAAATAGTACATTATCATATTTGTTCAGTACATCAACCATGTGCATTGCATATGCTTTCTGGATTGCATTAATTCTTATGTTTCCTATTGTATGGATCTCAGTCGCTTTACCATCTCCATCCACATCACCGTTGATCCCGTTGATGTTATTGGCCGGATGAAAAGGGTGATTTTCAAATGCTCCTGGTGAAAACTGAACTCCCCATCCTTCAAATAACATCACTGAAACATAGATCCCTGCTTCGGCTGCCATCTTAATCCTTTCCTCCAGACGTGCAAAGTAATCCGGATCAAGACGGTCAAGATCAAATTTTTTACCGCCATCGGCTGCCAGTCCGGGTCCCGGTCTCATCCAGGGATGAGGCCCTACCTTAATATTAAGGGGTTTTTTCTCCCTGTTCCCCTCAGTATTCCAGCTGAGTAGTTCCCATGCCCACATCCGCATAAAATTATGGTTATACTTCTTCATCCATTCAATATAGGCGGGATAATCAAATTTATACTGAGGTTCAGAAGAAGATACCATATCAACAAGGTTGTTCCATGTATGAGAACCGGTCAGATAAACTGCCTTCCCCATATTATCAGTAAAATAACGTGGATTCTTTTCACTGACTTTTAATGGTCCGTTAAAATTGGCAGTCTGTCCTTTACAAGGAATAATAATTAGGACCATAAAAACTAAGTTCGTAATAAAACCTTTCTTTTGAAATGTCTTCATGACCTGATTTATATTTATTTCTGGTTATAATAACATTGTTTTCTTCAAGCTATCTACGTATTATAATCGCTCTGTTTTGATTTGGAAAGCATAGATTTAGTCTCCTTTGCCCGTAGGCCCTATGTTATTGTAGATAAGGTTATATGTCATGATTTTATACCTCGTAGAGGTTATGGAGTAAAATACCATATCCGCTACGCTGAATCATTCCAACAATATAATCCTCTCTACTACTACTACAATACCATAACCGCTACGCGGTAAAGTCCCCTGTAAATCGGAAAATAGAACAAAATTTTTAAATATATCAATTTCAGATCTACTGAACAATATTTCAGAACAGAGCCATTATAATACGTCTTATAATACGTCTTTTAATACGTCTTTTAATACGTAGGTAAAGCTTATTTTAGAGAACTGCTAGTGAGTTTAATTTCATTGTATCAGATTGCTATGTTATCTTCAGTCCCTGTAAATAAGGGATTATTATGTCATTTTTATAATCCTCAGTCCCGTCATATGTTAAAGTCACGACCGGTACTCCCGTAATTTTTCTTATCTCTCCTGTCATCGCTTCAGTTACCAGAGACGGACAACAGAATGCAGGATTTGCCTGAACGAACAGCGTAACATCCGGATAATTTTCGAGGATATAAAATATCTTCAGGATATTCTCATAGGATTCTCCGGAGTGATAAGGACTGATATTGAATTTCATAAGATGTTTCTCCAGACTTCCGGGATTGATGATCTTCGGTGGTCCCAGGTAATTCTCAAAGTAACGGTAGTACTTATCTTCCAGTAATCTGATACAGGAACTAATCAACCTGTGTTGTGCTGCTTTAAGATATTCTCCCCTGTATATTGTCCGGCGTATGACATTATCAAGCGATATTTTGACATAGTCAGCATGAGGTGTTGTTATCACTTCGCCTCCGGCTTCTTCTATGGCATGGTTCAGTCTTTGATTCATAACATCATTATCACATACATAGAAATCGCCGAAGAGCCCTACTTTTGGTCTGTTTCCACTGATACAAGGGATATTGTCAAACACTCTGATCACCTCACAGACAGCTTTATCCATGGTTTTTTTACCAAGAAATGCCTGTTCGAGTATTTTTACACCCGTATCAACCGCCAGGTCAGTTTCTCCCTTGTTTATTTCATAAGGTCTTATTTTACATGCTGTCATCCTCAACAAGCCCCCCAGGAGATAGGCAAAGTATGCATAATAGCAGGCACTAAGGGATATTTCAAGATGGGTCATCGGACCACAATACACATGAGCTTTCTCCATACCCTTTCCATAATTCTCAAGAATGTTTTTAATATACTGTGGGTATAGCCTGATATTGCAGGACAACTTTGTTTCCATCATCCAGAGCATCGTATTTTCCGGTTTGAGATGCTGTTCGCTTACATATTCGATGAATTCCTGTGCAATGATATTTATCGGCAGGCACTGACCGGTATTATGCACCATGCTCTTTTTAATTATCATTTCATTTGACTTCATAAGCCGTGCATCTATCCCCAGCCTCATTAAATTGGCAACCAGTAATGGTGACACAATGGGATCCCAGGCCGGAAAAAGCAATGTCCGCCCTTCAATTTCCCTGGATATGTACGGGAATATCTGTTTAATATCCGGATGCGGTTCCTTAACACTGAGAGCCGAATGGTTTCTGAATGAACGAACAGCCGCTTCAATTCTGGTTTCATAACCTATATTCGAATCATGCTCATCAATCTGAAGAATAAGATAAGGCTTATGACAACTGTCAAATATCTTTTTAAAATATTCAATTATGAAAGAATCGGGAGCACATTTGAATGCCGTTATCAGGACCGGGTAAAGATTTTTCGTTTCAGCTATTTTTCTGGCAGTACCAAGTATCTTTGAAACAAAATACCATGGTACGGTTTTCAATAAGACATTAATATCCTCCAGATCGGAAGAGCGTCGTGTAGGGAAAGAGGGTAGGATAGGGTGGTGGGAGGGGGGGGGGGGGGGGGGGTGTAGGGGGGGGGGGGGGG
>CAYQZL010000096.1:0-1337 GCA_964421975.1 uncultured Rikenellaceae bacterium | reverse complement strand
AAATGATTTAATACCCAGACTGTTGAAAATATCCGGTATCCCCTTATTCAAAACAGGCGAGAGAACGATGTAAGGTCTTCCAAGCAATACGACAGAGACATTCTTATCCGGCTGAAATTCTTTCCTGAACAGACCGGCAATTTTATTCTTCTTGCCGGAATAATATGAAATTGCCTCGCTGAAAGCATTTAAGACGGTAAAATAACTTATCCCGTTATGGAGAAGCGGCTTTAAACACAGGTACAGTTTCCTTGCGACAAAATATTTTCCTTTCTGGAAATTCAGCAAAGGAGTCAGACACTTGTCCGGAATATTGTTTATTTTAAGTGTATAAACAAGTGATGCACTGAATTGAGTATAATAGCAGTACTGCCCTTCGGCATCTTTGGGTCTTTCTCTTGTCTGTAAAAGCACAGGCAGAAAAATAAAATCTGCTCTTGAAGAAAGGTAAACAACATGGCCAAAGATCGAATTTATCGGGGCGCAAAATTCTGCTCCGGCATGAAATCTTCCCGTCTTTACTGATTCATGGAAATTTTCGCTGGTTATTGTACGTATCGACAAATTATTAAAGAATCTTTCCCAGAGCGGCAATTCCTCAAACATATGTAGAGTGGCGGGTATACCGATAGTAATTGAATGTCTGAAAAGAACGGGGACCGGAAGAGAGAATATTTTCTTTCTGCTTTCAACAAGATCAAAACCTGTATTGTTCCTTGATATATACCTGTGTGTATTATAATCCCTGCCACACATGAATCCGTAAGCAACCTTTTCTCCCGAAACTGTTGTGATACTTATACAACAATTATTATTACAGAGCCTGCAGGTTTCTGTTTCCAGTGTAATATCTTGCCGGCAAAGGCCTGTCCCCCTGAATTTTGTCTGTGATATACCTCCTTCATGAAGCATCAGGGCTGTTCCGAGGGCTCCTGTCAGGTGACAATATTCAGAGACATAGATCGGTTTATTTAATCTTTGTTCGAATGCCGCAATCAGCGATTTGTTCTTTGCCGTTGCACCCTGAAAGCAGACATTTTCACCGATAAGTGATTCTGTTGCGACTTTTTTCAGATAATTCTCAGTTATGGAATGAAGTGCAGTTGCAAGTATCTCACTTACCGAATATCCTTTATTCAGTAGCTGGCTGATATCTCTTTCCATAAATACGGCACATCTGTCGCTTGCCAGAGGAGCTTCTGTATTTTCAGCCTTATCTGAATAATCGGATAATGAACAACCAAGCTTTTTTGCCTGTTCGTGCAAAAAGCTGCCGGTACCAGCCGCACAAACAGTGTTCATCTGGGAAAATGTAACATTTCCGTTATGAATCAGAG
>CAYQZL010000095.1:2068-16765 GCA_964421975.1 uncultured Rikenellaceae bacterium | reverse complement strand
CCCCAACCACACCCTAACCTACACTCTTTCCCTACACGACGCTCTTCCGATCTAATATCATAACCATTATAACCGGGATATTCGGATCAATATTTGAGCAGGGTTTGTTTAAGATTGATTATTCCAGGGAACTCAAGGTGATAATTCTGATCTTGTTTGCAGTTTCTTTGATGCACTATATGGTATTTACATTTATCGGGCTGCCATGGGCGGATGTATTTGTGGAACCTGATTACAGGTAACTATTGCCGGGGATACTCGTTCCACCTTTCGGAACGGGACTAATAGCGCCTGTAAATGAAAACCGCCAGAGTGTCTGAATCAGGATTTATTGTAACAAACCCGAACAGTCTGTTGATTAATAAATAGGCTACTGTATGACCGTCCTGGTGATAAGAAGCACGTAATAATCTTTTATCTGATATTTTTTTGTTATTAATCTTTGAAGAATAATTTGGATGGAATTTTATTTGTATTAAGCAGATGCCTTTCTCCCAACCGTGGCTGGCCCGTACACCGGCTCAAATAACTCTCCTCATTGCTATGTTTATTATTATAACAGCACCAGTGTAACCGAAGCCAAAGCAACCTCCAATTATCAATACTACTGGTTCAGGTCTTTGAAATACGATATCAGAACTGTAATCCGGAACTACTACGGCAGGCACTATGGATTTTCGGTTCGTTGTCTGAAGGATTGATTAATGATAATAATCTTATTCAAATCCCCCGAAACTCTTTAAACGTGGGACTGGCTGATTGAAAGAAACAAAAATTGGGATACTTTTTATCCATTAATCAGTGGCAGCCAAATCGGAAGAGTAATAAAATTCAGGGGTATATAAACGGTCACCAAAGGTATATGCACTTATATTTAACCTGTATCTGAGACTCGCAGAAGAATTTCAAAATAAATTTGATTTTGTCCTTATGCAGATGTAACTTTAAGATATCTTCAATTAGAACTAATTTTCAATAAAAGCAATTCTGATGAAATTTACAAACAGTATTTACGTCAGGTGCAGCAGAATGGTTCTTTCCATCCTTGTTTTTTTACTTCTGGAAGATAATATTCATGCACAAAAAAGTATAGATATAGGGGTTACATTATATCCCGGATATACTGCTGTTAATTTTGAAAAAGCACTCGGATATTCTGATGAATATTTGAACGATTGGGACCAGTTTTATTATTCTGCCACACTTAAAGGGTTTCTTACTACCGATAAAACGTTTGACTACGGAGCAGAGATTGGCTGGCAACGACTTTATTATGCCTATTATGTTGTTCCTTACGGTACGTCGCCGGTTTACAGGGAATTCAATATTACGACATTTAGTATTATGGGTCTTGCCAGATATTCAACAACAAATAGATTTTTTGTCATAGCCGGTGCCGGTATTCATTTTTTCTATGATGGTGTTGCTCCTGCACTTATGGTTGAACCCGGTTATTTTTTTAAAGTAGGAGAAAATCTTAAAATCCCTGTCTCCCTCAGAATATATCCTATATTCGGTGATGGTACCCCGACTCCGGTCTCTTTAGGAATCGGAGTGAGTTATGTACTTAAAAAAGTATTATAGATTACACTCCCTGTTAACAGGTTGACAATCCACGGATCATCTGATGTAATATATTTTTTAATATGAATTAATGTGGAAAAGAAGTACCTGCTCTAAATACTGTGCGTGTAACTGTTGCAAGGATGATAGATTAAATTGTTATTATCAAGATGGAATGATCTGTCAATCCAGAACTTATCTTGTCAGGGTGTGTAGTAATATTATCCCGGCCATCAGATCATGAGGGCTTTCCCCGTGATTTTTCCTTCAATTTGTGTTCAAATCATAACAAGAAATCTCACTGCGCCCCTGCTTTTAATTTTCTTTTTGAGCCTCACAGCTTGTGCCCTGTCATTGACCTCCCGGGAGAAAACTAAAATCCATGGTATTCCAGAAGCCATGAACCTTGTTTTCCCACGATCATGTTCCTGCAGTCTGCGCTGAAGATTATCAGTTTGCCCTGTATAATATTTCTTTCAACCGGGACTATAAAGGATATAAGTATATTACATAAAACAAAAAAGGGCAGTTTATTGCCCCCCTTTGTCGGGGTGATCTGACTCGAACAGACGACCCCTTGCACCCCATGCAAGTGCGCTAGCCAACTGCGCCACACCCCGCTTTGTCCTCCGTAGCTTTAGCGAAGGAGGATATTATCGGCTGAATAAATTATTGACTATACAGGCCGATTGCCACGCAAAAATAATCAACAATTCCGATTCTGCAAAGTATATGGTATTTTAGCTGACAAATTCAAAACTTAGATAAAACTTAAAAAACTTATCTATTGTGATCAATTCATGCTATTCATTCTGTAAAAAATGACAAAAAGAAGAAATTTCATTAAGAAAATTGTCCTGGGCACAACAGGATTGGCAATTGGCAGTATCGGCCTGATTGTCAATTCATGTAATTCATCTGACAATGGATCAAAAAACGTTCAGAAAATTCAGCACATCCTTCCTCGCCCTGTTATACCTATGAATGAGGAATATCTGGGCCGTAAACCGTTAAATCTTTATGGCGGTTATGAAGATATGATGCAGAAAATGCGATCATTCCGGCCTCTTGATCTTAATGCCATTGAGTTTAAGAAGTCTAATCCCGGATCAGACTATGAAGAATGGGCCGAAAAGGCAAGGGAATGTCTTTCAACAGGTCTGCATTATAATCTGCCCCCTGTAAACCTTCAGGCTGAAACTTATGATAAAATTGAAACCGGTTCATTCATCCGGGAGAGGATTGAGTTCAATACAACACCCTGGTTCAGAGTACCCGGATATTTTTATATTCCAAAAAATGTCACTCTTCCTGCCCCCGCATTGATTGTCCTTCATGAATGGGGTGGTCCGATGCTCTTCGGTGCTGATCGTATCTGCGGAAATCCCGTTCATCCGGCAATTGTAAAGCATCGTGAGGGCACTACAAGCAGCCGGCCACTTGCTGACTGGTTTGCTTCAAACGGATATGCTGTAATCGTTATTGATGCATTCCACTTCGGGAAACGTGCTCCACGAGGAATCTATGGTCTTCCGGAAACATATGATCCGGAAAAATTAGATGAAGATACTTTTGAAAAGTACCACAACCTTGCACGTGAAGCATTATATTATGGTGTGCGCCAGTTAAACTGGGCAGGAACAACCTGGGCAGGAGTGAATTTTGGCGATGACAGCCGTTGCGTGGATTATCTTCTCTCCCGGAAAGAGGTTGATGGTACAAGGATCGGATGTACGGGTCTGTCCGGAGGAGGCTGGAGAACAAACATGATCGCAGCTCTCGAACCTCGTATAAAAGCAACCGTTACAGTAGGATGGATGACAACGGGTGATACCCAGCAGGCTTATAATCTTTCCGGTGCTGTGGGAACTTTCTGCCTGCTCCCGGGTGTATGGGACCGGTTGGATATACCCGATATGATTTCAATGGCAGCACCAAAAGCATGTATGGTGGTCGGCGGTACTGAAGATATGCTATTTCCTCCAACCGGACAGAAAGAAGCTGTGCGGCAAATAGCCGAATCCTATAACTGGGCCGGGAAACCTGACCTTTTCAGAAGTTATTCTCCTGCAAAACCTCATTGCTATGATAAAGAAATACAGGAGGAAGCAATCAAATGGTTTGACAAACATTTAAAATGAAGGAAAAGATCTCTTGCAATGAAAAGATTATACGGGTTTCCACCCTGAATATTAATCACAAATGAAGTAACTTTAACATTTTAATAGTTTATAGCCTGTTTATGAAGAAACTCTTATTCCTTGCAATTCCTGTACTGTTTTTTTCATGCTGGAATGACAAAACAGTAACCACTTTACAGGTACCCGGTTTCAACCGTTACTGCCAGATCAGCCTTGATGGTGAAAGCATAATCCCGAGCGGAAGAATAGTCCGACCATACGGAGAATTCATCCGTATCGCACACGATCCTTTCGGACTCGCACTCTCACCGGATGGATCAGTGGCCCTTGCAGTTCATGACAATACCCTGACCCTAATAAAAACATCCGATATGAGCTTTACCGAGGCTAACGCCCCCTATGAAGATAAAGGTTCTTATATGGGAGCAGCCATAAGCAGCGATAATAAAACAGCTTATTTAAGCGGTGGGGATAACGGTGATATTATCGTTCTCGATCTTGTCAGTTTGAAAAACAAAAAACGTGTCTCAATCAACAGCTATTCAGACGGAAAGAATTATAAGGACAGTTTCACAGGTGATATTATTCTGTCAAAGGATGAAAAGAAACTCTATATACTTGACCAGTTCAATTTCCGTATGGTGATAATGGATCTTGAAAAATACAGGGTATTGCAGTCAATACAGGTAGGAAGATTTCCTCTCGGTATAGATATCTCTCCTGATGAAAAATTTGCTTATGTAGCCAATACAGGGATCTTTGACTATCCTGTAGCACCGGGGCTTAATGAAAAAAACATTGAAGAGGTGGGCCTTGACTTTCCTCCGTACGGTTTCCCGTCAAAAGAGGCAGAAGAAGGTGTGGAAATAGATGGAAAACTTATACCCGGTCTGGGTAGTCCCCACGTTCCCGAGGCAGTTTCAGTCTGGACCATCAGTCTCGACAGTAATAAAGTAATCTCAAAGGAAAAAACCGGCTACCGGATGGGGGCAATGGTAGAGGGAGTTGAAGTAGAGGGTGGTTCAAGTCCCAATTCAATTGCTGCCGGAGAAAAGGTATATGTGAGTAATGCTACAAACGATAATATCTCTGTTCTCGATCCGGTTACCGGCAAAGTAACAGACACGATACGCCTTACTATTGATTCCCGTATCGACCGTTACAGGGGAATGATACCATTCGGGATTGAACTTAGTCATGATGGCTCAAGATTATTCATTGCATTGAGCGGAATGAATGCTGTAGGTGTTATAGATACCAGAACAAAGAATGTTCTTGGATATATACCCACAGGATGGTTCCCGACCAAACTCCAGATCTCTCCTGACGACAGGTTTCTTTATGTGGTTACCGCACGGGGACTGGGTTCAGGACCAAACGGAGGTAAAGATTTTGTCCTGACAAAGAACGGGACGTATGTTGGTGATATAATGCTGGGAACATTTGAAAAGATCAGTCTGGATAATATTGATCTTACGACTGCAACAAAAGCGGTTATTGACAATACTTTCAGGGAGGTCATTGTTAAGGATGACAAAAAGAATCCTCTTCCTCCGGCTCCGGGACTAAGGAAGAGCCCTATAAAACATATTGTTTACATCACCAAGGAGAACCGGACCTTCGATGAGGTATACGGAGAACTTCCGGATGCCAGAGGCGATTCTTCCCTGGCACGATATGGCCGAAATGCAACTGTTGTAAGCAAGGACAGGAAAAGGCAGGTAATGAATGTCAATGTGATGCCCAACCATCAGAAAATAGCCGAAGAATTTGCTGTCAGTGATAATTTCTATTGTGATTCGGATGCTTCGGTACACGGACACAGGTGGATGGTGGGGACGTATCCTAATGAATGGGTCGAGATAAACAGTTCAATGGATATGACCCGTGATCTTCTCAGCTCTGCTCCGGGGAGAAAATATGTGTCGGGTTCATCAGGAGCCGTATATCCTGAAGATTATAATGAGGCCGGAGGAATGTGGGAACACCTCGCAAGAAACGGGATCAGCTTTTATAACTTTGGTCTTGGTTTCGAATTTTCGGGTGCAATGGAAGAACAATGGCATATGTACACCGGGGTAAAGATGGGAGTGATGTTCCCCATGCCCAAACCACTTTTTGACAGGACTTCCCGCAAATTTGCCACATATAATACAAGTGTTCCCGATCAGTTCAGGATCGATATGTTTGAAGAGGAACTTGAAGAAAAATGGCTGTCAGGCAAAGAGGAATTCCCGGCAGTTATAACAATGATGATACCAAATGATCATGGTTCATCCGAAAGAATTGAAGATGGTTATCCTTATAAAGAATCCTATATGGCCGACAATGATCTTGCTGTCGGAAGAGTAATTGAGAAGTTGAGTCAGACAAAATGGTGGCCCGAAATGCTGATAATAATTACCGAAGATGATGCCCAGGACGGCAGGGACCACGTGGATGCCCACCGTTCATTACTTATCATGATAAGCCCATGGATAAAAAGAGGATATGTTTCCAATACACATTCCAACTTCGGGGCGATACTTAAAACCATATACAATATCTGTGATCTTGAACCGCTTAATCAGTTTGATGCAACGGCAACCCTTTTACAGGATTTCTTTACCGATAACCCTGATTTTACGCCATATAAGGCTGTGATGGTCGATAAAAGGATATTTGATCCGCAAAAGGCCCTTGATCCATATGATAAGGATTTCAGATGGGAAGCACTGTCTGAATCTCCTGAAATTGACAGTGAAGATGATTTCCGGTCAAGCCACATGGAACAATCGGGGAAAAATTAAAATTCAGAATACTTTTTTTAGATTTGCCAACTGGTTATTATTATTCGAAATTCGAAATTCGAAATTCAAAATTCAATTTTAATCCTGAAATTTTGAATTTTGAATCTTGAATCTTGAATCTTTTTAAATCTTGTCAATTATCAAACTAATATACTGAGAAAATGGAACTATTCAAGCCAATGGATCTTGCAGATGAGAAAGATGATAATCCGGCAAAAGCGACTGAGAAAGTACGTTGCCTTATAATAGGTTCCGGTCCTGCAGGTTACACTGCTGCTATTTATGCTGCCAGGGCCAACCTGAATCCTGTCCTTTATACAGGTATGCAGATGGGAGGACAGCTCACAACCACTACTGAAGTTGAGAATTATCCGGGATATCCTGACGGTGTTACCGGTCCTGAAATGATGGAACAGTTCAAAAAACAGGCTGAAAGATTCGGTACTGACATCCGTATAGGTATGGCAACTGATGCAGATTTTTCAGGAGAGAACCGGACTGTCACCTTTGATGAAAACATGAAAATATCTGCCGATGCAGTAATAATTGCAACCGGTGCAACAGCCAGGTATCTTGGAATTGAAGCTGAAAAGAAATATGCCGGAATGGGTGTATCGGCCTGTGCTACCTGCGACGGTTTTTTTTATAAAAAGAAAGATGTTGCAGTCGTCGGCGGCGGAGATACTGCAGCTGAAGAAGCAACTTACCTGGCCGGACTTTGCAATAAAGTATACATGATCGTCAGGCGGGACGTTCTCAGGGCATCAAAAGCAATGCAGGAAAGAGTAATGAATACCCCCAATATAGAGATTTTATGGGAGCATCAGGCTATTGATCTTTTCGGCGAGAACGGTGTTGAAGGGGCTGTCCTGGTAAAAAAGAAGGGTACTCCCGGAGAAGAGATCGTAAAAATAAAAATTGACGGATTTTTCCTCGCAATAGGACATACTCCCAATTCTGATGTGTTCAGAAAGTATATTGACACTGATCCTGCCGGATATATTAAAACCATTCCGGGAACTTCAAAGACCACTGTTCCTGGAGTATTTGCAGCGGGGGATGTTCAGGATCCGCATTACAGACAGGCTGTTACCGCAGCAGGATCGGGATGCATGGCTGCCATCGATGCAGAAAGATATCTTTCAGAACTTCACAGGTAGAATCTAAGTATCATTTACCTTTGCACATCAGGATCATCAGGACAGTATGCTGCTGATATCCTCAATACTGGCATAAATAAGGTTGCCGATACCTTTATAACAATCACTTTGTGCATTTAACTGCATATCTTCATTCCATTCAGGTATCCATGAGAGGATATGAAGATCGATGAACCTTCTGATCTCATTTTGCATCTCACGGGTACAGGGCTCATCATCCAGTATTATAAGCTTATCTGTCAGTTGTGTCAGGAATAAAAGTAAAATGCCAAGATGATCATAAGGTACATTGAATTTCTGACCGGGATTCCAGCCGTATAATCTGTAATAATCGCCGGCAGATACTCCTGTGCCCTTTGTATTGTCTGTACTGCTTAAGTATTCTGATTCGCAGGCAGGTGCAAGCCGCGGACCTCTTTTGTCAAACAACCTGTGGAAGTCCCGGATAAGCTTTACACGGCATGTATCTTTATCATTACATGATTCCCTCAGTATGGAAGCAGCTTTAATGAAACGGGGATTGGAGCTCTTTACAGGCAGATTTTTTAGCGTTCCTTTTGTCCAGAAATCATAGATACATTCATCTGTAGGCTCTTTCATTATCATACTGCCCGCAAAATATAAAAGCATGTTATATGCTTTCAATAAATTTACTTTTTCCTTGTTCATGTTCATTATCCGGGTGCTCTCTAAAAAAAAGTGAATTATCAGACAAATTCACCGTTCATAAAGCTGTATAACCATCGAGATGAAAATTTGTTCGTATGTTGATAAAGAAGGAGTCTGTTTAGAAGCATTTTCTAAGCGCAAAGCATGCTGAGTCACCTTTCGCTCAGGCTTCAGAGCGTAAAAGACACAAAGTGCGCAAAGACCATGCTTAAAATTAAGTTCTTTGCGCTCCTTGCGTATAACTTTTATATCCTTTGCGGTTAATTGATTTTAACTGTTGAGGCAGCCGCTCAGGATTATTTTATGATTCTTCTATTTCGAAAAATCAGCTACTACATGCGGGTATACGTCATTATCGACTTTCCATTTCAGCTCTTTGAAAGCATTAACTGTATATTCGACATCTTCAAGTGTATGTATTGAAGTCGGAATAAGTCTCAGCATAACAACATCCCTGGGCACAACGGGATAGATCACCACTGAGCAGAAAATGCCGAAATTTTCCCTGAGATCATATATCATTTGGGTGGTCTGAAAAAGCGTAACTTTCATAAACACCGGAGTAACAGGCGATTCTGTTCTTCCAAGGTCGAGACCTGCTTCTTTCAGCCCTTTCTGAAGGGCTCTTACTATTGTCCATAATTTCTCCCGGAATTCCGGATGAGCTTTAATTAATTCCAGTCTTTTTATAGCACCCAGAGTCATTGCCATCGGTAGTGCTTTTGCATAGATCTGCGATCTGAGATTAAAGCGAAGGTATGTAATGATCTCTTTATTTCCGGCTATAAAACCTCCGATACCTGCCATTGATTTGGCAAAGGTTGCAAAATAAAGGTCTATCTGGTCCTGAACTCCGAAATGTTCTCCGGTTCCTGCGCCGGTCGGACCCATAGTTCCGAATCCGTGAGCATCATCAACCAGAAAACGGAAATTGTATTTCTTTTTCAGTTCAGCTATTTTATCAAGTTTTCCGAGATCGCCTGCCATTCCAAAAACTCCTTCGGTAATTACGAGGATACCTCCACCGGATTCCTGTGTAAGTTTTGTTGCCCTTTGCAGCTGCTTTTCGCAACTTTCAATATCATTATGCGCATAAACGAACCTTTTTCCGAAATGAAGTCTGAGACCATCCATGATACATGCATGGGATTCGGAATCATAAACAATTACATCATGACGATCGACAAGCGCATCTATTATTGAGACCATACCCTGGTAACCATAATTGAGCAGATATGCAGTTTCCTTACCAACAAATTCTGCTGCCATCTTTTCAAATTTCTCATGCATTGATGTATGTCCCGACATCATCCTTGCCCCCATCGGATAGCCCAGTCCGTACTGTGCAGCAGCTTCGGCATCAGCTTTCCGTACTTCCGGATTGTTGGCCAGACCAAGGTAATTGTTCAGACTCCAGGAAAGAACTTCCTTTCCCCTGAATCTCATTCTTGGTGCTATCTCTCCTTCAAGTTTCGGGAACATGAAATAACCATCTCCAACCTCAGAGTATTGTCCGAGAGCACCTTTTGTAGATGTGATTTTTTCAAAAATATCCATGATTTATGCTTTAGTAAATTTCAACAAAAGTAGGGATTAGTGATTATTCCGTCATACCTATTTATACCTAATTTCTCCGAATGATCGCAATAGCAGAATAATAAGATAAAATTCACGTTTATATATCTTAAAATGAAAAAAATATTATACTTTTGCGCAACATTTTTTATGAGATCAGTTAGTTATATATTCCTGGTATTTTCAGTTCTTACACTCTCCTGTGGTGAGTATGAAAAACTTCTTAAGAGTACGGATTATGATCTTAAGAAGGCAAAAGCAAAAGAATATTATGAAAATGGCCAGTATGTAAAGGCAACAGAGCTTCTTGCGCAGGTACTTCCCAGGTTCAGGGCTACTGAAGAGGCCGAGGATATGAACTGGATGAATGCACAGAGCTTCTACGGTATGAAGGATTACTTTTCTGCCGGAAGCTATTTCAAATCTTACCTCGACCAGTATGCATACGGGAAATATGCCGAGGAAGCATCGTTTATGGCTGCCATGTGTGATTATAATATGTCACCGAGGGCAGAACTTGACCAGGAAAGTACACGAGCTGCAATTGAAGGATTTAATTATTTCCTTAATAAATATCCTTCCAGTACAAGAGCTGAAGAGTCCCGGAACCTTATTAAAGAGCTTCAGGAAAGGCTTGTCGAAAAATCATACCTTAGTGCAAGGCTCTATTACGATATGAAAGCATATAAATCGGCAATAGTTGCACTCAATAACAGCCTCAAGGAATATGCTGATACAAAATACAGAGAGGAAATGATGTACCTGAAACTCAATTCTCTTTTCCTTTATGCTGAAAACAGTACAGCTGAAAAACAAAAAGAGAGGTATCAGGACACACTTGACGATTATTATTCCTTTATGGAAGAGTTTCCGCAAAGCAAATACTCGAGAGATGTAAAAAGAATCTTCGAAACAACCGGGAAAATATTGAAAATAGATACATCCAACATAGAAGCAAATATTCAATAAATATATATGGATTACAGAAAATCATCGGCTCCGTCTACTACTATTACCCGTAATCTTGATAATCTGACAAAAGATACAGGTAATATTTATGAAACAGTGATTGTTGTTTCACGCAGGGCAAACCAGATTTCCGTTGAAATGAAGCAGGAACTCAACAAGAAGCTTGAGGAATTTGCATCATACAGCGATAATCTTGAGGAAGTTTTTGAAAACCGTGAGCAGATTGAAATATCAAAATTCTATGAGCGGCTTCCGAAACCAACTCTGATATCTTTACAGGAACTTGAAGAAGGGAAAATATTCTACAGAAATCCTGAAAAAACATCCAGACAGAAATAAAAGAATACCTTGAGATGCCTGAAGGCACAGAGGTATATTTAAATGTAACCGGAGTAATTGCAATTTATTAAACTGCAATTATCGTCCGGTTTTCCTGTTAAGGGGGCGCCTGAATCAGAAAAGTAATGACCTGCCCACAGACAATAATTGATAAGTACAATATTATTGATAAATTTGGGTTAAAATCGATAAGGGAAGCGGTTGTGGATATTACTGATAAAATTGTTACAATGATCTGAAAATGATGAAATTCTTAAGAATTGCCGGATTTATTTCAGTCCTGATCCTCGCATTGCCTCAGACGCATATCGATGCACAGGAGCTGAATTGCAACGTACAGGTATCTGCCCAGAAGATACAGGGATCAAACCGTCAGGTGTTTGAAAACATGCAGAGAGACATATATGAATTCATGAACAACACCGTATGGACAAACCATGTATACAGCTATGCCGAGCGTATCGACTGTAATCTGCTTATAACAATAAATGATCAGATATCGGCCGATGAATTCAACGGTACGATACAGGTTCAGTTAAGACGCCCTGTCTACAATACGACCTATAATTCAACAATGCTGAATTTCATGGATAATAATTTCAGGTTCAGATATGTTGAGTTCCAGCCACTTGAATTTGATCCTAATACCCACAGATCAAGCCTGGTGTCTGTACTGGCATATTATGCATATATGATTATGGGTTTTGATTATGATTCATTTTCACTGAAAGGGGGGACAGATTTTTTCAGGGTTGCGGAAAAAATTGTCACGAATGCCCAGAATGCTCCTGAACCGGGCTGGAAACCTTATGACGGTTCCCGGAACCGAAACAGATACTGGCTTGTTAAAAATATTCTGGATGATCAGTATGACGGGGTTCGCCGGTTCCTGTATGAATATAATATAAACGGACTCGACAGAATGGAATCCAGGAATGCAGAAGCCAGGGTGAGCATTGTGGAAAGCCTGAGATTGTTACAGGAGGTATACAGAAACAGACCCGACCCTTTCATGTACCTCGTACAGGTTATTGTCGAAGCAAAAAGCGAAGAGCTGGTTAATATCTTTTCGGAATCATTCCCGGAGGAAAAAAGCCGTGTTGTACAGATCCTTAATGAAATAGATCCTGCCAACAAATCAAAATATGAAAAGATAACAGCATCAAATTAACGCTACCCCTATGCTTTCCAGACTTTGCGTTCATAACTATGCCCTGATAAGGGATCTGGATATTGATTTCGAAGACGGACTTACTATTATAACAGGCGAAACCGGAGCCGGGAAAACAATCCTGCTTGGTGCTTTATCACTTATACTGGGCACAAGAGCCGATACTTCAGTCCTGCTTGAAAAAAAAGAAAAATGCGTGGTTGAAGGAACATTCAGTATTGAGGATTATGATCTGGAGGAATTCTTCAATGAAAATGAACTGGATTATGAACCGCTTACAATCCTCAGACGGGAGATAAATCCTGCAGGCAAATCAAGAGCATTTATTAATGACACCCCTGTAACAATAAATATTTTAAAAGATCTGGGTGAAAAACTTATCGACATTCATTCACAACATCAGACACTTATGCTGAATGAAAATGCATTTCAGCTTAATGTGATCGATTCTTTTGCCGGTACGGCTGAAATTTTAAATGATTACCGGGAGCGATTTAAGAAATACAGTAACCTCAGGCGGGAATTTATCGCAGCAGCAGAAAAAGCTGAAAAGAATAAAGCAGATATTGAATATCACAGATTCCAGCTCAGCCAGATTGACGCTGCAAAGCTGGCAGAAGGAGAACAGGAAATCCTTGAAAAAGAGCAGGAGCTTCTTTCTCACGCCGAAGAGATAAAAACCGGTCTTACAGGACTCTCAGAGCTTTTTTCATCCGATTCGGGTTCTGTTCTCGGATATCTTAATGAAGCACGTAATATCTTCAGCCGTATCAAAGAATTTCTTCCCGGCGGAGAGGAACTTGCTGCCAGGCTCGGATCGTCCTATATCGAGCTTGACGATCTTTCCTCGGAGATCGACAAACTGTCAGGTACAATTAACGCCGATCCTCTCCGGCTTGCACAGGTAAATGACAGACTCGACACCATATATACACTCATCCGGAAACATCACCTGAAAGACCTGGGTGAACTGATCATGAAACGGGAAGAGATCAGAAAAATGGTACAATCAATTGAGACTGGCGATGAGAGGTTGGCTGAAATGGACTCGGCTCTCAGATCGGAAGAAGCAACATTAATAAAAATGGCTTCACTGATCTCGCAAAAGAGGAAAAATATACAATCCGAAGCAGAAAAGAATATCAGCGGACTGCTCAGACAGCTTGGTATGCCAAATGCACGGTTCAGAATATTTTTTGCGTCTGTAAAGGAACTGGGCGATTCGGGCCGGGATCATGTTGATTTCTTATTCACCGCAAACAAACAGACAGAACCTGAAAACCTGGCAAAAACTGCTTCCGGTGGTGAGTTGTCCAGAGTTATGCTGAGTCTGAAATCGCTTCTTACAAGAAATATAAAATTGCCCACTATCATTTTTGATGAGATCGATTCGGGCGTATCAGGTGAGGTCGCTGATAAGGTCGGTCAGATACTCGACAGTATGGGAAAGTACATGCAGGTGATAAATATTACACATCTTCCACAGGTGGCATCACGGGGCTCAAGACATTTTCATGTTTATAAAGATGAAACCGGTGATTCAACAATTACCAGGGTTAAATTGTTATCAGGTGATGAAAGGATAATGGAAGTTGCCAGGTTGCTCAGCGGAAGTGAGGTTACAGCGGCAGCTGTGAAAAATGCGAGAGAACTTCTTGAGGCGGCAGGTAACTAGAATTTAAAAATGTATGTATAGTGAAATGTATTACAACTACAAGAATAATTGTAGGTATATAACCCGGATAAACCTTAAGATTAAAGTAAGAAATATGTATTATAATATGTATTAAAATATGTATTTTAATATGTATTAAAAAACGTATTAATTTAAAGCAGGCAGGAACAAAAGAAAGACGACAATATGGAAGGATCATTACTGAAGGATAAAAAGGGAATAATATTCGGAGCCCTCAATGAAAAATCAATAGCCTGGCAGGTGGCTCTTAAAACATGGCAACAGGGTGCGCAACTGGTCTTGACCAATTCGCCTGTGGCAGTAAGGATGGGTAGCATAAATGAACTAGCCCGGATTACCGGAAGCAGTGTTATAACTGCAGATGCCACCAGGATGGATGAGATTGAAAAGCTTATATCTGATAGTATGAAAATATTCGGAGGTCAGTTCGATTTCATACTTCATTCGATCGGAATGTCACCTAACGTCAGGAAGGATATACCTTATGAGAATACCAGCTATGAGAACATGCTTAAGACATTTGATATTTCAGCGCTGAGTTTTCACAGAATACTTCAGACGGCTTATAAACTTGATGCAATAAAGGAATGGAGATCGGAAGAGCGTCGTGTAGGGAAAGAGTGTA
>CAYQZL010000095.1:0-2058 GCA_964421975.1 uncultured Rikenellaceae bacterium | reverse complement strand
CGACGCTCTTCCGATCTTTCGGTTGTGGCGCTTTCTTATGTTGCTGCACAAAGAACCCTTACAGGCTATAATGATATGGGCGATGCAAAAGCCCTGCTCGAATCAATTGCAAGGAGTTTCGGGTATATTTATGGACGCGACAGGAAAGTCAGGATCAATACTATATCACAATCTCCAACCCCAACTACTGCAGGAAGCGGAATTCATGGATTTGATTCCCTTGTGGACTTCTCGGAAAGAATGTCCCCTCTGGGCAATGCAACAGCTGAAGAGTGTGCCGATTATTGTGTGGTTCTGTTTTCAGACCTCACAAGAAAGGTCACAATGCAGAACCTGTACCACGACGGAGGATTCTCCAGTATGGGAATGAGCCTGAAAGCTATTGACCAGTACAGGAAAAGCTTTGAAGAATGCAACTGAGACGGTAATTTCTCAGAACAGATAATTCAGTCCGATCGAGAAACCGATATTCCCATCCTGTTTGTTGAATGCCTTTCCGATATCAACAGCTATGACAAAGTTCTGATTCATTACCGGCATTATACTGATTCCTGCACACTGATGTAGTTTTTCCTCGCCTGTATTGAAATAATCCGAATAGTCCTCTTCTGAATACAGATTGTTAAATGTACTTTGAAGGTTTGAAGGAAGCTCAATCCTTTTGGTTACTTTCCCTACATCATAAAAGGCATTAAGTCCGAGATAGCAATCCTGTTTGAATAGTTTGAAATAGATTGGTTTCCAGCGGAATTCAAAATTACCGTAAACAAATCCGTCCCCTACGACACGATTTTTAAGGACTCCTCTCAGGGTGCTTGATCCTCCAAGACCTTCATTGGTTGCACCTGTAAGCATTGAAGTTATTACCTGTGACTGGTAAAAGAACGGGACTTCTCCCGACAATGTGCTCTGATAACCGAGCCTGTAAACCACTGAAAGGTCGTTCTGGATCAATGTAAAATACTGTCGGTGTGTAATATAAAATCTCGAAAAACCCCAGTCGTTGCCAAGGAATTTAGGAGATATCTCGATACCGAGTTCTGTCCAGAGACCTTTCATCGGGTTGGGGCGGTTATCACGGCTATCCCATGAAATGCCTGCCTTAACAGTATTTACCCATCCCCCGTCTGCTTCATTCTCGGAGATCAGCCCCAGAGCCTGATAGCGTTCATATAAGCCCGGTTCGTCAGTTACTGACGGGAGCTTGTCATCTTTTCCCTTATTGAGCTTTTCAATATCTACAGAACTGTTCATGAAATCCTGAAAAGCAAATCCCGCGTTCCATTTGAGATTCTCTCCCGACAACTTACCCTCAAAATCGTTCTTGAACCTGAACTGGTTCCTTTTAAAACGATAAAACATCATTGTCCTGTAGTCTGCTGACTCATCATCCATCCAGTCTTTGTTGAAAATGCTTTCATATCCGTTAAATCCGTAAAAGTGATATGCCTGGTCAGGCAGATAACTGAGGTCGCTTGTCAGATGAACGCCGGGGATCAGATGGAAGGATTCATACATCATCCTGTATATACCGCTTCCTTTGGTAAATCTGGAGATCTCTGTATATGTATGATCCAGGAATTCGGGAAAAACGCTGGGATCGCCGTAATTAAAAAATTCCACAAGAGCTCCATACTGGAATCCCAGGTTGGAGTCATAGGTAACGGCAGGCAATGCACCCCCGAATTTCCATCCGGTCTTGGCTTTCTTTTCCTGTGCGGATAGCGAAAGAACTAAGGATGAAATCAGCATAACAAGAAAGATTTTCTTCATAGATCATGGTTTTAGTACTCGTTGCTAAAGATAAATAAAACGGGAAATTAAAGTCTTTTTTTGTAATATTTGCAACTAATTTTACAATTATTGTGGGTTCAACGTTCAGCGTACAGCGTTCAGCGTATTGTTAACCCGGACGCCGGATGCCGAACACTGAACGCCGGATGCCGGAACGATTGAAAAATATTTGTTTATAAAGAGAAAGATGGGTTTGCTGATAAAGAATATAAAATGTCTGGTACAGACAGAGGAGATTCCGAAGCTGAGGGTCTGCGGAAGTGA
>CAYQZL010000094.1:7445-17319 GCA_964421975.1 uncultured Rikenellaceae bacterium | reverse complement strand
CCGCATGGCTGCTTTTTGCAAAAGAAAACAAGATCAGCACTTTCGACGGATTGATCCCTCCTGCCTATAAACCGGCTCTATCCGCCAGGCACGATAAGGTGGCAGGGATCCCTCTGATGGCATATGCTATTCCTATTGAAGAAATAAAAGCTGCAACTGACGAGGGCTATTTCTTCATGAAGATCAAAATAGGTCAGCCGGGTACCCAGGATGAGATGCTGGAAAAGGATAAGGAAAGGCTGACTGCAATTCATAAAGCTATCGGGGAGGTAAAGACTTCTTATACAAAGAACGGAAAGCTGCCATATTATTTTGATGCAAACGGAAGATATGAGAAAAAGGAAACTCTTATGAAACTTCTGGATCATGCAAAGAACATCGGCGCTTTTGATCAGATTGCCATAATAGAGGAACCTTTTCCCGAGGAGATTGAAATTGATGTAAGCGATATTCCCGTCAGACTTGCATCCGATGAAAGTGCTCATACAGTTGAGGATGCCGTTAAGCGGATAGAAATGGGATATAAGGCAATAGCATTAAAAGCCATTGCAAAGACCCTGAGTATGACTATGAAAATAGCACAGGCAGCACACGAAAGAGATATTCCATGTTTTTGCGCCGATCTTACAGTGAATCCGGTTCTGGTGGAATGGAACAAGAATGTGGCTGCACGACTTGCCTCATTTCCCGGTATAGGCAACCTCGGACTGGTTGAAAGCAACGGGCATCAGAATTATCTTAACTGGAACACAATGCTCGGGTATCATCCCCGGAAGGATGCTCCGTGGGTTACTGTAAAAAGGGGTGTTTACGAACTTGATAAAGAGTTCTATAAGACAGGAGGAGGTATTTTTGACCCGATGCCTCATTACGAAGAAATGTTCGGGCAAATATAAACGCAGAATCCTGAATTTATCAAATAAGAGATCAACCCGATGATATAACCCTTTGTGTCCCTTTGTGCTTTCCTTAGTGCTCTTTGTGGTTAAACAACAATTTTTCTTTAACCACAAAGGACACGAAGGAAACACTAAGAGCACAAAGGGTTGTTTTGTTAAGTATTTATCATTGATCCCAGTCGTCTGTTCGGAATGATGAAGCAGGTAGTCCTTCAATATTGAAGAGGTCACCGATTATAAAATCTTTAAATGCATATCTGACAGCTACAGGCTCAACGACAAGCGGAGAAAAGAGCGTTATACCCGTTCCTGTTATGAAAGCCTGAGCCGGATAAAAACGTTTATTTGCTCCGGCAAGCTCGAAACAGCTCAGCTCTTTACCGAAAGAGCTTAATCCGTTTGGTGCATTATTGAATGTAAGTTTTACCTGAGTACCTTCAATCTTCATTTCGTTCAGTACCGGTCCCTCGCACGGGAATCCTTTCTTACCATATGTTTTTGCGAGTGCAAGATAGG
The DNA here is from genome assembly GCA_964421975.1 of uncultured Rikenellaceae bacterium. GTDB lineage: Bacteria > Bacteroidota > Bacteroidia > Bacteroidales > VadinHA17 > LD21. Next base: position 15,904 of record CAYQZL010000094.1, on the reverse strand, counting down.
CAAGTCTGTCCCCGGCTGCCTTTTTATTGGCAGGATGTATACAATCCTTTTCGCCGGTATCCATTATACAGGCCATTCCGAAGTTGGGTATTGCAGTTGAAGCCTTCAGCTGTGCTTCGCGAAGAAATGCCGAATTGGCACCCGCGGGTCCGTAATCAAAGGGTGCTATCTGTACATAATACATCGGGAAATCACCTGCGTTCCACATTGCTCTCCAGTTAAGAGCAAGTCCGGGCATAAGTTTTTCATACTGAACATATTCATTTCTGTTGGATTCTCCCTGGTACCAGATTGCTCCCCTGATTCCGTAACCGGCAATCGGATTTATCATTGCATTATACAGGACCGTTGGAGTCTGCGGAGAAAGCTTCTCCTGCTGCACACTCTTATCCGGAAGTTTTACCCAATCGAAGTTCTTAAATCCTGCCTCGCTGATCCAGGGTTCTATCCTTGTACCTCCCCAGCTGGTATTGATAAGACCTACAGGTATGCCAAGCGTTTTATTCAGCATCAGACCGAAGAAGTATGCGGTCGCACTGAATTCGCTGACATTCTCAGGTTCACAAAGTTTCCACGATCCGTTAAAATCATCAAGAGGTGTTAAACTTGTCACCTTAGGAACGGTTATCAGTCTTATTGAAGGGTTGGATGATGTAGTTATGTATTCTATCGAACCGGTAATGGGCTGATTCCGGTAACCTTTCACCGGCATCTCCATGTTTGACTGACCTGAGCACACCCAGACTTCCCCTATCAGAACATTTTTCAATACTATTGTTTTTCCCTGGCTTATGGTGATCGAATAGGGTCCTCCTGCTGATGGTGTGCTGACCTTAACTTTCCATTTTCCGTCGCTTCCTGCTTTTGCTGAATAGGATCTTTTGTTCCATGAGGTTGTTAACCTTACAGTTGAATTTGCAGTTGCTGTTCCCCATATTGCTGCTTCGGTTTGCTGCTGCATTACCATGTTATCGCTGAAAATGGCAGGTAACTTTACCTCAGCTTCCACCAGTGCGGATGTTAATGCCAGAAAGATCAGCATCACACCGGTCCTGAAAATTGTTGATTTCATAAGTTGTTTGTTTAATAATTTAATTAATATCTGAAACTTCATTTTATATTAATGAATTTCAGGTTATCTGTTTGTTGAAAAAACGTATTAAAAAACGTATTAAAAGACATATTAAAAGACATATTTTAATAAGCAATATCTGTTCAGGTGATTGCTGTAATCTGTTCCATCACGTTTTCAGGTTCAAAGATGTTCCGCCAGTCTTCGCTGATAAACATTTCCAGTCCTTTCTGAAGGGCTTTATTTGCTGCATCCGAAAAGACTGCACCGGGTAATTCATCGAACAGGACAGCCATCTGGATACGGAGGTGACCGAGAAGAAAATCTCTTGCAGCTTCAGCGGGAACTCCTCTCCTGATAACTTCGTCAAGTCCCTGGCGGATAACATATACACATGTTGAGGCGAGTGTTTCAACAAGAGCCGGTTCAAGCAGCCCCATCTGTTCAAGGGTAATTCTGTGAGCTCTTGCTACAGGTGAATAGAATGTCCGGGCAAGTTCTTCTCCCCGTCTGTAATCTTTTTCACTGCCTTTCATCAGGGCACATACAATTGACTGTTTTGCTGCAACTCCTCCGAAATGATCATTCATTGCTTCTTTGTCAGGTTCCCAGTTGAAAATTGACGGATGAGTAGGATGGGTAACAAAGTATGAAATATCATCCCTGTGGAATAGTTTCCCGGCAAGTGCTGCAGCAGGATCGAGCGTTATTACCATCGATCCGCTTTTCATCCGCGGAATAATTTCGTATGATACTCTTTCCAGGGCTACATCAGGTACGGCAAGGATAACAATATCTGAATGGGGAATGCATTCTTCCTGCTGACAAACCGTTACGCCCATTTCTTTCAGCTTTTGTATTCCGACACTGTTCACTTCGAGATAGGAGATATTGTACCCTGATTCAATCAGGTTACGTGTAAGCCGTAAGCCCATTTTCCCTCCTGCTCCGGTTAATGTAACTTTTAGCATGGTTAAATATGTTATTTAAATTCGTTTATAAGTATCTTTTTCCCGCTTTCTGCTGACTTGTAACATGCCCATATCAGCCGTACCGTTTCCAGGTTATCCTCACCTGTGTTTTCAGCTAAGCCTTTCCCGGTCATGTCATCGAGTATATTCCTGTTGATATGTATTCCGCTTTCATGGTTCACAATATAATCGGGATCTGCCCAGGAGTATGACGGAAATTCAACTATTTCAGATTGTGTGCCTTCTTTCTTTGTAGTCCTGATCTCAAATCCGGGACCGAGATAAACCGATCCTTTTTCACCTTCGGCAAGGATATGTATTGTGGAAAATGTATCGTTTTCGACAATTGATGCATAAGAGAGCTCAGTATATACCGGAATTCCGTTTTTCATTTTCATCATTGCCACGGCAAGATCCTCTCCTTTGATCCCTTTATTTATTGTTCTGGTCTGACACCATAGTTCCTCACATTCACCGAACAGAAAGCGAATTACATCGAGAACATGAGACCCCATGTCGGTGAGGATGAAATGGTCGAGTTCCTTCAGGAAAGGCTGGTTGTCAAATACCGGAAATCCTGAAAGGAATGAAACGCGTGCTTTAAAGATCTTTCCTGTTATTCCTGAATCGAGTATCTGTTTGAACCGCCTGACAGGAGCCTGCCAGCGATAATTCTCATGAATGTAAAGTTTTGCACCGGCATCGGAACATGTTTTTACCATCTTTTGAGCTGTGGCAAAATCAGGTGCCATGGGTTTCTGGCATATGATTTTCCTGACGCCGTTCCTGACTGCCATTTCAACAAACTGTGCATGAGTATCTACATCTGTTATGATATCCACAAAGTCAGGCTTTTCAGTTCTGAGAAGTTCTTCTGCGTCATCATACACCTTAGGGATCCTGAAATATTCTGCGATCTTTTCTGCTTTGGATCTTGTCCGGTTGTAAACGGCCACCAGTTCTGCACCTTCAATTTCGCTCCAGGCCCCTATCTGGAATTTTGACCAGAAACCGCAACCCAGAACCGCAAATTTCAGCTTTCTCATAGGCTTACTTTTTTAATGTATTATTAAAAAGTGAATCAAAAATTATAAAAAGTGATGTTAATTGTTTATCTTCTCGTCGTTACAAAAATGTCCCGACTAAAAACAACCACCAGCCGGCGATTGAAAAATACAAAGAATTAATTAAACAACCAATCATAAGTTGTAAGACATACAATAGACACTGAAGCATTATCGAACCTGAAAAATCAAAATTACCAGTTAAGAAATAGATTATGAATTTATCCAATACCAGATCGATTGCGCTGGCCGGATTGCTTCCCTTAGGTATGGCCGGTCAGCAAACTGCAGCTGCAGCAGATCCCAAAAATGAAAATACCAATAAACCTAATTTTATCGTCATTTTTGCCGACGACCTCGGTTACGGTGATTTGGGCATCTTTGGTCATCCCACCAATAAAACACCTAACCTCGATAAAATGGCGGAGGAAGGACAAAAGTGGACCAGTTTTTATGTTGCCGCACCGGTTAGCACTCCAAGCCGCGCCGGTTTACTAACCGGCAGACTGCCCATTAGGTCAGGTATGTGCAGCGACAACAGGCGGGTTTTATTTCCTGACTCAAAAGGCGGGCTTCCCCAGAGTGAAATTACCATTGCCCGGATTCTGAAAGAAAACGGCTATCAGACTGCCGCTATCGGGAAATGGCATTTGGGACATAAATCGCCGTACCTGCCCACCTTTTGCCAACTGTCAGGCGCCAGACTTCCTGACGACCGCGTTTACGATGGATACGATATTTCGCCCCTTATTTTCGGAACAGGAAAAAGCAAACGGGATGTGGTATTTTATTACCGTGGCCAAAAAGTTTACGCAATCCGGAAAGGCAATTATAAAGCTCACTTTATTACGCAAAATGAATATAATAGCCAGACCACCCACCCGGTTACCAATCCTCCCATGGAAATAACCAATTCTCCAACTTTTCATGAAACGCCTTTGCTTTATAATCTGAATGTCGATCCTTCGGAAAAATTCAATATTGCTGACGAACATCCGGAAATAATCAAAGAAATCAGAAAAGTGCTGGAGGAGCACCTGGCTGGTATTGAACCGGCAGAGAATCAACTTGAAAAATAATATTAATGATTAGTGGCGACACAATATACAAGAAGTAAAATTTTTTTGACCGGAGTTAAACCAAATTTGCCATGATGACCTGTCCACCATTTGGGGGAAATAGCTTTTATCTCATTGCTGGTAATAAAATCAGCTCAAAAAATCAATTTGAACTATTATTTAGAATACTATATCCATTAAAAGAAAAGTTATGAGACGCAGAGATTTTGTAAAGAACATCAGTGCCACCGGCCTTGCCTTTTCGGTAGTTCCCAGTGTTGCAGTTTCCGGGCTGGGGCATATTCCTCCCAGCGACCGGCTGAATATTGCAGGAATTGGAATTGGCGGGAAGGGAAATGTCAATCTGAGGAACATGGTGGGCCAGAATATCGTCGCATTGTGTGACTGTGATTATGCTTATGCCGACCCGGTCTTTAAGACCTATCCCGGGGCCAGAAGGTACATGGATTACCGCAGAATGCTCGATGAGCAAAGAGATATTGATGCGGTGGTTATCGCAACCCCCGATCACACCCATACAGTGACGGCAGCTGCGGCCATGGAGATGGGGAAACATGTATACCTCCAAAAGCCGCTGACCCACAGTGTCTGGGAATCCCGTTATCTTACAGACCTGGCCCGGAAAACGGGTGTGGTTACACAGATGGGGAACGAGGGTCACTCCACGGATACAGTCTACGAAGTGGCCGAAGTGGTGCAGAGCGGATGCCTGGGTACCATCTGTGACGTGCATGTGTGGACCAACAGGCCCATCTGGAGGCAGGGAATGCCCAAACCCCTGAAAGAGGTGCGCGTGCCGAAAACACTGGACTGGGAGCTGTTCATCGGACCGGCAAAAATGCGCGCCTACAATCCTGAATATCACCCGTGGATATGGCGCGGGTGGTGGGATTTCGGAACCGGTGCCCTCGGTGATATGGGCTGCCACCTGCTGGATGTCCCGAATTTTGCCCTCCAGCTGGGACAGCCGGTGGCTTTCCAGGCCAGCTCATCGCTGGTCAACACGGAGAGCGCCCCGGTTTCGGAAAAAGTCAGTTTTAAATTTCCGGCCCGGAAGAACCTGCCCTACCTCGCTTTACCCGAACTGGAATTGATCTGGTATGACGGGGGATTGATGCCTGCCAGGCCCTTTGACCTGCCGAACGATGCACCGATGAACCCGGGTGGCGGTTTCATGTTCATCGGAACAGACGGGGTACTGATCGCTGAAAGTTACGGCGCTAACTGGAAAACCTACAGAAATGGCGAAGAGTTTATTCCCGAAACCCGGGTGGACCTGGGAAGAATCCCCGACAATCCGCTGGGCGGGGGAAGGCATGAAATGCATTTCGTGGCGTGCTGCAAGAATGGCGGTAAACCGGCATCCAGCTTCGAATATGCGGGTCCTTTCAACGAATTCGTGGTGATGGGAAACCTGGCTGTCAGGCTGCAGTCACTTCAAAAGACCTTGCTCTGGGACAGCGAGAACATGCAGGTAACCAATATCGGCGCCGGTGAAAAGATCAGTACAACAAAACTGGCTCCCTTTTCAAGCGATATAGTCACCAGACAGGTGGAGCGTGAAGCTGCTACCTGGGTTGAGCAGAATGCGCTGGAAATGTGCAATGAGTGGATCAAACACGAATACCACAATAGTTATAAGTTGTAAAGACCATTACCGACATGATTGCCATTATGGGAAGGGTTTGGGATTAATCATTGGATTTTTAAATATTAATAAAACCATATCATCATGAAAAGACGCAATTTCTTAAAAAACACAGTTGCCGGCAGCATTGCTTTAACAGGCATGGGAAGCATAATGGGAGCAGCAGCTTCTGAAACGGTACCATCAAAGGCAGAAAAGTTCAAACTCAATTATGCTCCTCATTTTGGGATGTTCAGGAACAGTGCCGGGGAAGACCTGATTGACCAGCTGAAATTTATGGCCGATCAGGGATTTACAGCTCTTGAAGACAATGGTCTGATGGGACGGGATGTTGCAACTCAGACCAGAATTGGAGAAGCACTGGTAAAGCTTGGAATGACCATGGGCGTATTTGTTATTGATAAAGGAGGAAACATGGCCAATACCTTTGCCGCAGGAAAAAAAGAGCATCTTGATATTTTTCTGGATGGATGCCGGCGTGCCGTTGATGTGGCCAAACGTGTAAATGCCAAATGGATGACTGTGGTTCCGGGTGCGTTTGAGCGCAGATTACCCATCGGAATCCAGGATGCCAATGTTATTGAAGTATTACGACGCGGAGCCGAAATCTTTGAACCCCATGGTCTTGTTATGGTGCTGGAGCCTCTTTCAGATTCGCCGGATCTGTATTTACAAACCTCAGACCAGACCTTTATGATCTGCAAGGCAGTCAACAGCCCGGCATGCAAAATTCTGTATGATATTTACCACATGCAGAAAACCGAAGGGAACCTGGTTCCTAACATCAATCATACATGGGATGAAATTGCCTATTTCCAGGTTGGCGATAATCCGGGAAGAAAAGAACCCACAACGGGCGAAATCAATTACAAAAATGTATTTAAACACATTTACGACAGAGGTTACAGAGGTATTGTCGGAATGGAACACGGAAACTCAATGCCCGGGGCCGAAGGTGAATTAGCTCTTGTAAGAGCATACCGCGAAGTGGATTCGTTTGAGGTGTAATTTGTTATGAAAAAAAACGCCGGAACGAACTTGCGGATCGCAAGGACATAGATGCCGTTTGTATAGCAACATGTTCAAGGTTTCAGGTTCGATGTTCGATGTTCGATGTTCCAGGTTCCCCGATATTATGAGCCTGGTTCTTTAAAGCCTTTTGATGCATCATCAAGAACCAGAACCCAGTCGTTCCCCCTGCCGTTTGAGGGAGGACTGAATTTCTGAATACTTTTGCCGGGAAACTTTCCTGCTGGTTTCGATTGCCCCGTTCGGGGATCATACCAGGAGGCCTTTATTTCACTGCCACCGATCTTGTCCAGGATGATATCTGCACTCAAGCCGGTCGGGAAATATACAAATGCATAACCATCCCCGCGGGATGCGACGACAAAATCTGTTTCCGGAAAATATGCCGGTTTTATCATAGACTGGTCGGGTATTCTGGAAAGGAAGGGACGCGATTCAATAAGCCTCCTCGCATGTATAAGATCCCATGCTCCCGGAAGATCAAGCACATCGTACCAGTTATTTCTTGCAAGTCCCACTGCTTCTCTCCCGGGCGTTTTCATCTGCCATATCGGGTGACAGCCGTATGTATGACCTAAGGCACCGCTGAAGAGATTCCAGTATAGTGCCTGCCTTATGTCGGCGTCGTTGAACCATCCAAGGACATCAGGATTCCAGCCTACGGGATGGTCTTCATATCTGGGCTCTCCATCAAAACATGGTTTTGCAGGTTTGAGGTTATAATCCCTGACAACGATTCTCTTATAGATTGCGTAGCTCCTCTGTCCGTGACCGGTCTGGCACATGTTAAAATCGAGCCATGGACTGTCGTGAAACCACTCGGAGGAACTTCTTTCACCCCATGGATGGAAGGTCATCAGATGATTCTTATCGGCCGATTTGATCCCGTTCGCAAGTGCCTCCCATACAGGCTTATTATCCCCTCCTCCGTCGCGGTCGCCGCCATTGATCCAGATAATGTTCGGAAAATCCTTATATCGGTTGCCTATCCATTGCCCGTACCTGAATGCATTTTCTTCATTGAAAATTACAGGGCCGGTACCCCATCTTTTATCGACCTTATCTCCCCATGTAGGAAGTAAACCTATAAAAATGCCTTTCTCAGCAGCTTTCCTGATAACCCAGTCGACATGTTGAAAATATGCCTCATCTGGTTTCAGAGGATCATTGTCAATAAGAGGCTTATTGCCTTCTGCATTCGGAGTATTGAGTCCGTCAAGCTCAGCCAGTGCTACAGCCTGTATCACTGTGAATCCCTTGGAACGGCGGTTTTCAAGGTATTTCTCAGTATCTTCCTTGTTAAGCCGATGAAAAAGTTCCCATCCGGTATCGCCCAGATAAAAGAAGGGAGTATTATCTTCAAAAACGAGAAAACGTTTATTTTCGGAGATCTTCAGCTTTCCATGGCTCAGGTCGGTCGAATTGCCTTTCCAGGGATTTTCCTGGGGATATAAAGTCAGACAGCAGGTAAAAAGGCAAGTTGATAAGATAATTAAATTTTTCATAAGCAGTTATTTAACCACAAAGAGCACAAAGGATTTCACAAAGAGCACAAAGGATTTCACAAAGAGCACAAAGGATTTCACAAAGAGCACA
>CAYQZL010000094.1:0-7345 GCA_964421975.1 uncultured Rikenellaceae bacterium | reverse complement strand
AAGGTTTGATTATGCAAATCGTGAATATACAATAAGAACAAGACCTATTATATAGAAAACGAACATAAGTGAAAGGAGTGTATTTGTTCCTTTGGGAGCATCTTTGAATTCCTTCCAGAGGAAAATTCCCCAGAGGGCAGCAACAACCGGTGCAGCATTACTCAGACCATAGGAAATTGCAGGACTGGCTGCGCCGACCGACATAAAGCTGACTGAATTTCCCAGGCACCAGATTGCACCACCCAGCATTCCGAGGAGGTGAGCTCTGGGAGTACCTTTTATCCACTGAGTCATTGTTACAGGTTCACCCTCAACTGGTTTTGCCATAAAGAAGGGATTCACAATCAAAGTACTTATCAGAGCTCCGATTGAAAACATTACAACCGCTGTATATGAACTTATCTTTCCATTGTCTGCAGGTGAAAAATCCGTAGCCATTGATGCGGCAACGAATCTGTAAAAGAATGCAATGCAAAGACCGGCCAGTACAGCTAACAAGATCCCCTTGAAAGAAGTCTTCTTCTGCTGGTCGGCAAGTTTTTTGTATGATCTCATGCTCAGAAGTATGGCAATTACAATAACTGCAGATCCGGTAAAAAGGAAGAAAGGATTTCCTTCAGGTTTCCCGATATAATTTATGAATATGCCAAGTATCCAGCCCAGTCCTCCTCCTATGGGAAAAGCCACAGACATCCCTGCAACCGATATTGATGCTACAAGCAGCAGGGTCCCGATATTCCATATAAATCCCCCGAATGCTGCCGAAAGCAGATTATTCGTATCTGCCTGTGCCAGGTCGGGAAGAAAGCTGCGGCCCTGATTTCCGAGGCTTCCGAATGTAAAAGCCATCAGAAGGGCAAAGAGGAAAATGCCGATTGAATAATCCCAGTAGAAAAGTTCAAACCGCCATTGTTTGCCTATAAGATTCTGTGTATTCTGCCAGGATCCCCAGCAGATCATCGCAATTATACACAGTAATACTGCGAGAGCATAGTTTTGTACCAGTACCATGGTTCGGATAGTTTAATCGCTTATAAAAATAACAATATAAAACAAGAATTATCAGTGTTTGAGCCAACCTTCAATAAAGTTTATTGAACAGGGGTCAATTGTAAGGTTATTATCGGATTTGATCACTTTTTCCTGTCCTTTTCCACTCCACCGGTAATCTGAAATGGCTTCGGCATGGTTCATGGTGTTTAATGATGTGATCCTGAATAAACCGGTACAGCATTCAATACTCAGGTTCTGAACAGTGTTGCTGAGATTTACGAGTATGCCCCTTATTTTTCTTCCGTCAGTCATGGCCAGGCACTCTGCCAGATGAGGTTCTGAGCTGATACTTTTTATAACAGCCAGATCCTTGTTTGCCAGCAGATACCTGAAGACGGACCACACAGGAAAGATCATTCCCCGTGAAGACGGGAAAGCTGATTGCCACATCGTATCTGTTTCACCCTGCATTAAACCTCTTTCACCGACGGTTTCGTAAAATGTTAAGCTTTCAGCCCCCGACTCACAAAGGTATTTAAAGCTTGCAGCAGTCCAGCAGGCACCTAAAAGTGAGAGTTGCCGACTGTCAATCTGTGGCGGTATGTCATTACCCTCATAAGGTAATTCATAATATGAAATGCTTGCATTGAACCTCCTCTGAAGAGTAACGGGAGATACATATATCCCTTTATTCTTTGAAAATAACACTGCACTGTCTACGAGTTGTTTCTGTACTTTCAGGTTTTCCACGAGAGTCAGATTGTCTGATGCATGTTCCTGGGGGTGGATAGAGAAAAATACAAAATCATTTCCCGTGTCTCCGGGTCTGTTCCTGTTAAGCTCCGCAAAATTTGCGTTGGTCCCGGTTCCGGTCTTTGTGTCAGGCATGACTTCCCGGATAAGCGGAATTATTCTCAGGGCCATTTCGTCGGGTGTTGAAGGATGGTCCTTATGGAAAATGAACACCGACCGTGTTGTAGGCTTTCTTTTGTTACAGCATGTCAGAAAATCATTAATCTGATTTTCATATTCATCATCCATAAAAAGAGCAAGCTCAAGAGGCCAGCCCAGTGCTGATGATTCATCAAATGCATTTTCTGCTTCCTTTTCCCAGCCGGGAATGAAAAGCTTCAGATCAACACGGTAATGATCAAAGTGCAGACTTCGCAGTATCCTTTTTTCAGTATTGCTCAGGGGAAGATTGCGTGTCGACCGGCAAATCCCTGTTTCCGGAAATTTTATGATCTTTTCAGGAAGGAGCCTTATTGAGATTAAATCATCAGTTTTCAGATGAGTACCTGATATTCCTTCAGCTATTATAGTTATTTTCTGTGATATTCGTGTCCCCTCACAAATCTGTACAGGATAAGGTATTGAAAGGGGTGTCGGATAAGTCTTGAAGGAATCATCACACCAGTTTCGCTGATCTTCAGTTTCGAATATATCACCTTCATAGTCAATCCGGCAGGATGTTCTGTCTGAAAGCCATTTCATCGATCTTATATTTCTGAAAACCTGAACAGGACTAATTTCTTCGGGGAAAAATGATTGTTCTGATGAACCGTCAGTGTGTTCTATTATGCAATTCCGGCCTGCACAGGTCTCAACCGGATGGAGGATACAAATACCTATCCTGTTCTTTTCAAATGAGTTAAGTGCCACCCCCTCAAAGGTAAAAACAAGGGAATTGTCTGCAGAACCTGTAATTGATATTTTTGCCAGGAAATCTATACCTGAGGATCTGAACCGTGATTTATATTTTATCTGAAAAGAATCATAATTTATTTCTCTTGTTTCATCGCTGATCTCAGACTTAAGGGTAAGCCATTCTTTATCACGTACAGCACAATAGATCATACGGATGATCTCACTATTATTGGCAGTGATGTAGCGAAGGGATCCGTTTTCATAATTCATGGTCAATCCGCCGGCTCTCAGTCTGACATGGTCTGGCCAGGAATGTCCGCCGCTAAGGATCTTGTCATTGTTCACTGACATATCGTTTAATCAGATTTTAGTCTTTTTCAATTTTCCTGAAGGCGGCTCCCCTTTTTTCTTTCAGTTTTTTCCCAAGCAGGCTGGTAATTCCGGCATATTCTGCCTTTGCTGCAAGATTGATATTTTCATCCGGATCTGAGCTATGGTCATAAAGCATATTTGCAACAGTTGAATCATTTTTATTCAGCCATTCGGTATAAAAAAGATCTTCTTCTATAAGGGTCAGGCCGTTATTGAATTTACTGACTGCAAAATCTTTTTTATTTCTTTCAGGTCTTTTCAACCTTTTTACCAGGCTTTCTCCTTCCAGATGGTCAGGTAATGGTAATCCGGAAAGTTCACATAGAGTCGGATAGATATCAATGAACTCCGTTATAATAGAATTCGTTTTTCCGTTTGTCATTCCCGGCACCCTGATCATCAGGGGAGCATTGAGGGATGTATTGAAGTTGCAGTGTTTGCACCAGAGTCCGTGTTCTCCAAGGTTCCAGCCATGATCTCCCCATAGTACTATTATGGTATTATCCGATAAACCGTTCCGTGATAGTTCATCGAGCAACAGGCCAATAAGTGCATCGGTATAGCTGACGCATGCATAGTATCCATGACGGAGTTTATTTGCTGCAGAATCAGAAAGAGCTCCGGTTTCAGGTATTGAGTAATATTGTCTTAATTCTCCCCAGTTGTGAATAGCCTGCCGCGGGGCATTTTCGGGAGGTTCAGGATTGGCTGCAATGCCAATATCTTCCGGATCGTACAGATCCCAGTATTTCTTTGGTGCATTGAAGGGGAGGTGAGGTTTAAGGAATCCCACAGCAAGAAAAAATGGTTTATCTGAATTTTTGAATTTCCTTAGATGCCTGATTGCTCTTTGTGCCGTTTTTCCGTCAAAATATGCACTGTCGGGAACATCGGCAGCTTCGAATGGCATTCCTCTTTTAACAAGCGTGTCAATCCTCAGGTTTTCATCTGTAACATAATTTCTCCATGTACCCTTTCCTGTCGGTCTCCATTCTTCATCCCATGCATTTTTCCCGTCACCCTGATTATGAAAGACCTTGCTGAGTGAAACTGTATAATATCCGTTTTGCCTGAAATGAGCGGGAAGTGTAATGGCTCCCGGATAATCTCTGTCCGCCCATGTTTCGAAATTCAGAAATCTGTAGTCTGTTGGTCTTGTACCTGTAAGCAGGCTTGCTCTTGAAGCTCCCGATACAGGGACATTGCAGTAGGCTCTTCTGAACATAACAGATTCTCCTGCAAGCCTGTCAATATTTGGTGATGATATGATCCTGTTGCCATAACATCCGAGTTCGGGTCGAAGATCATCAACAGCAATGAAAAGAACATTTGGTTTTGCCTTTTTCAGATTACTGTTTTTAACCTCATTGTTTCGGCACGATATTGCTGTCAGAATGGTAACTCCCATCATTATGGCTGTGCCGTAATAAGCATTATTGACTATACCAGAATTCATTTTAGTCTGTTTAATTCATAAATATCCTCAATTTATTGTGTTCCTTTGTGTTACTTCGTGATACCTTTGTGTCCCTTCGTGGTAAAAAAATTAATCACAAAGTCGCTCAAAGGATTACACAAAGGATACACAAAGGATTCACAAAGGATAAGAATTATAAAGTTAGAAAGTTATTGGGCAGATCAAATTTAAGGAATTTGATGTGATATTAATCCGGATTTGCATGAAAAAACGGAGGAATTATTTCCTGAGAATATCATTTAAAAACAGAATGATTTTGATCTGACCTGAGAATCTCATATTTTTAGCAATACGGAGGCGAAAAAAATAATATTTCTCCGGCGCTGAAGGAGTAAACATATCACAGGAATATTTAAAGTTATTAATCGTGAAAAAATCATTAACCAGCATTTTATTCATTTTTGCTGTCTCTTTATCCAGAGGCCAGTTACCCGGAACTGAAATTGACCTTAATGGTATCTGGGAATTTGAGCAGACTGATGAGGCATTTCCTCCTGAACGATTCACCCGTAAATGTCCTGTACCGGGGTTGATTCACCTGGCAAAGCCTGAAATAGAAGCTTATGATCAGCTTTTTCAGAAACCCTCAGAATCTTATTATGAGGAGACATCGGATTACACTAAGATAAAATATAAGCCAAAGTACAGCTGGTACCGAAGGATTATTGACATTCCATCATTACAGGAGGGGACAGAGGTAATGCTTACTATTCTTAAAAGCCAGTTTGTAACTCAGGTGTACATTAACGGTCATGATGCGGGTCAGTCGGTAGCCTGTTACACTCCCGTGAGGTTAAAGATAACGGATGCAATCAGACCCGGTGAACCGAATGAGATTCTTATCAGGGTAGGGGAAAGGATCTGGCTGCCGCCCCGGGCAGCAGGCAGTACCGATAAGGAAAAAGCAAATTACATTCCCGGTATATGGGATGATGTATATCTTTCATTTTCGGGGAAGCAGAAGATCCTTAAATCACTTTTACTGCCTTCAGTGAAGGAGGGTAAGGTTATTGTGAAGATCCTTGTCAGGAGTTTCTATCCTCAACAGGTAATGTATGGCGATCCTATGCAGGACAGTATAATGATAAATGTGGTCTTAAAGGAGAAGTTATCCGGAAATATGCTGGCAAAATCTCTTTTAAAGGGTAGTGCCGTAAGGGATAATGAATCACTTTTTGAACTCGAGATACCAGTTGAGTCTTTTAAGACATGGTCACCTGAGGATCCCTTCCTGTATAAGGCTGAAATTATCCTTTCTGATAAGTCAGAATTTTCTGACAGGATCACTGAGTTTTTTGGGATGAGGGATTTTGAACGCCGGGGGAAATACTTTTATCTGAATGGGAAGAAGTATATTTTACGGGGTACAAATATTACTCTTCATCGTTTTTTCGAAGATCCTGATTGCAGGGAATTACCCTGGGACAGGGAATGGGTAAAAAGGATGCTTATCGATGATCCGAAAAAGATCGGATGGAATGCAATGCGGATCTGTGTGGGACTGGTCCCTGATTTCTGGTATAACCTGGCCGATGAATACGGGATCATGTTCCAGAATGAATGGATGTACTGGCAGAACCACGGATGGGATCAGCAGATAAGGGAGGAGTACACCGACTGGGTCTGGAGTGACGGGAACCATCCCAGTATTGTGATCTGGGATGCAATAAATGAGAACTGGAATTCATTTATTGGGAATATTTTAATACCCGAATTACAGAAGCTGGATCCGACCCGTATCTGGGATGCCGGGTATATGGTGGCATCAGATATGTTTACAGAAGATCCGGTTGATGAACCTCATCCCTATAGGGCGGGATGGGGATTTAATAATGCAAAGGATCCTGCTGAATATATAATTAAGAATCCTTACCACCTGGGAAAAATAGATGACTGGGAGGAAGGGCACCGGAGATTTCTTACTGCTACTGCTGCACAGCTGGTGAATGAATATGGCTGGAACTGGTTGTGGAGAGACGGACAAGCTGCAAAGCTGACCAAGAAGGCTTACGATCATCTGATCGGAGAAGATGCAACTCCGGAGGAGAGGCGTGAATTTCAGGCTTACTGGCTGCAGTGTGAAACAGAATGGCTGAGAGCCGAAAGGTCATTTGCCGGAGTGCTTGCTTTTACTCATCTTACAAATAATTATGGTTTTACAGGTGACTGGTATATTAATGATATCCGCGATCTTGAAGCCGGACCCTCATTTCAATGGTTCAGACATGCCTTTGCACCTTCGAATGTGTTTATCGACCTTGCCGACCAGAGATATTTTCCGAACGGAAATTATTCTCCGCGTCAGAAGCTTGATTTTAAACTGGTTGGGATAAATGATAATGCTGAATCAGTATCCGGCAGGGTAGAACTTCTGCTTCTGGATTCAGGCAATAAAACAATAAAAAGGATCAGATATGAAATTACAATACCGGCTTATGGCCGCAAGGATGTGCCTGTATCACTTAAACTGCCATCCGGGAAGGGAGGTTATCTGATTACAACCGGATTTAAGCCCACGGACGGTCAACAGATATTAAGGAGCAGAAGATATATAAGGATCGGAGATTCAGAGCACAATCTGTTTCCTGTTGTTAAACCATGAAATTCCATATATAAGCCGGACATCATCACCCTGATAGCCCAGGTCCGGATTAGAAGTTCAGGTTCCGGAGATATTCAGATGCAGATTTAAGGCAGGCAATTCCATCAGGTACATTGTCGCGTTCCACCATATAGTGCTTTATACCCTGTTTCTCAGCTTCCCTGAAAAGAGGCCGGAAATCAATGATCCCGCTTCCGGGACATTCAAAGATCGGAAGAGCGTCGTGTAGGGAAAGAGTGTAGGATAGGGTGGGG
>CAYQZL010000093.1:0-17806 GCA_964421975.1 uncultured Rikenellaceae bacterium | reverse complement strand
TACACCCTATCCTACACTCTTTCCCTACACGACGCTCTTCCGATCTAAGATTATGTTGGCTTGTTTCGGACCTTTTATATTTTCCCTTTCATACCAGATCAGATTGTTCTCAATATTTCCCTCTCTTAACTTAAGGCGACCGTGATTTACCTTGAAATAAGTATCTGTCTGATGATCAGTGCCTTTAAAATCAGCATTCAGCGATCTCAGGATTTTCCTTATTCCATCCTGATCAGCTGTTGCTGCTTTGATCTCAATATTGATGATTGGCATTAAATCAGTTTTAGTGTTTCACTTTGTAGTCAGTTTTTACTGATAATCTATTTGCCTGCCCATCCTGAAAATTTTTCTTTTATCTTTTTTATATCCTCAAATTCAAGGTTCTCGAGGCTGATTGTTTCGCGGCCTTCCTTCAGATCCACCACAATTTCAAAGAGTCTGATATTTACAGATTGTATGTCATTAAGCCGGATTGTCCGGATTTTTTTTGTGTCAGGAAGCAGATATTTCAATTCATTTTCATCCCACTGAATATAGTATTTCCTGCTGTTTATAAAAGACCAGCCCATAATGACGAAAAGGATTCCCTGGAAAGTAAAGAAAATGAAACTCCAGTCTCCGTTAAGTAATTGCGGATCGAATCCGTCAAACAGGTTTTTTACCGTTACAATCAGACCAAGAAGGGCAAATAAGCATCCTATGATGATGTAAAACTTGCCAAAAGCAGGTGAGCCTTTAAAAACTTTGATCTTTTCCATAAATATCAGGTTTTGAACAATAAATTATAAGGTCTTATATTTCAGTAAATGTTGATTTATTCTGATATACACATTTTTCGGGGATATAACATTTTCTGTTTTATCCTGCAGGATTTATGTATTATTACTGCAGGATAAGCTAATTCATTATAATTTTGATTATGAATAATATATAAAGGCATATAAACATCATTCCTTCCCAGAATGAAATATTCTTATCCTGGGTTAACAGGTAAAAAAGCAGACCGCATGCAGCCATCAGGGGCAGGGAAAAACTTAAAAGGCTTGCCGGTACCACAATTTCACCCAGTGCTGATGCCAGGGGAGGGACCACAAGGGTATTAAAAATACAGCTCCCCAGAACGTTTCCTGTTGCCATTTCAGCTTTACCTTGTCTGATCGCCGTAATGTTCACTGCAAGCTCCGGTAAAGTGGTACCAAGCGAAAGGAGGGTAACACCTATGATGGCATTAGGAATATTCAGAAATTCTGCAATCCTTTCGAGTGAAACGATTGTATAATCTGCTCCAAAGTAAACTCCGACACCTCCTGCCAGAAGCAATCCTAAATGTTTTACCGGGAATGCTTCTTTACTGCCGGAAGCTGTTCCGCCTGCGAGTACACCCCCTTTGATAAGATATATGCTGTAAATGATGAAAATAACCAGGCCTATTGCAGCTTCCGGAAATATTATATTACCGTCGAAGGCGATGATACAAAAATAAGTGAAGCTGCCGATGAGGAAATGCAGATCAATATATATATAATTGCTTTTAAGTGTGATATTCTTTTTATTCAGAACTACTGCAACTCCTGTTACCAGGAGTATATTTGAAATATTTGCACCCATCAGGTTTCCGGCAAGGATCTCCGACACACCTTTGTTAACCGAGAACAGACCTGAAATAAGCTCTGGCAAGGAAGTTCCTATGCCTACGATAAAAATACCGACAACAAAAGGTGGCAGTTTCATGTAAGTGCCAATCACTTCTGCAGCGTTGGTGAAGAATTTGGCCGAACTCAGCAGTACTGCAAGAGCTAATATAAAAATCAGCAGATCGATCATTTCCTGATATATTCCACCCGGATAAGTGAAGTTATGTTATATCCCGGATTTTGCGCGATTCCGTGATAGTCTTTTTTTATGTCCTCCGGTATTGTGGTATCATGTACCAGAATCCACTTGTTGAAAGGATAGACTGTCTGTGCACCTTTTGGAACGGGTACACATGAATTAAGGAACAGAAGGGATATCATGGCTGTAAATAACTTGTTTATTATCATTATTATGCATATTATAAACCGCGGTTCATTATTTAATAATTACTTAGTATGTACTTTAAAACTAATTTTTGGAAATGAAATATCCTGTGAAGATATCTTTAAATTGTTTCATTAGCACAGCTTCATCCAGTGGTTCTTTATCCTGCAGGAACGATCTTCTGTAAAATGCGACATTATTATTTTGTGAATCAACAATTATTACATGGATATTTGATGTTGACTTTATGGGTGTCTGGTAGTACATACCCAAAGTGACCAGTCCCAGAAGCGCTCCTTTAACTACTTCTTTGCCATAATTACCTCTTACCCGTGTAAAGCCTGATGCAACCGTTATCATCCCGAACCTTGTATCATTAGCTTCCAAAACTTTGTCAAGAGTGGGAGGGATCTGCAGATGGGACAAATCCTTAATCGTTTGTACTGCAAGTATAAGTGATTCATACTCCTTCATAAGTGAGCTGTTTATATCAGGATCTGTTAAAAAGATGTTACCGGTCAGGGGGACCTGTCCTTTAAATTTTTCCGCCACATCTATTATCAGGTTGCCGGACATAAATGAAGCACTGTCATCTTTTTCTCCGCGGTTTCCCTTTGCAATCACTGATATATTTGAATATGGCTCCATCAGTTTTACATCTTTTATTTCTGCAGGCTGAAGGCCCGATGTTAATAGTTTTGAAGTAGTGCAGGAAGTGAAAAGCAAACAAATGCCTATCACTGAAAGCTTAAGAGATCTCATGTTTCTAATACTGAATAAATTGTTATTATTAAATTAAAATTCTTTTTCTGAATAGATTACCATTTGCCTGATTGTTTGCCTGTTACTGAAATAATTTCAAGCTTTAATATGATCATTTCTGACAGGGATTTTTCATCATATTCAAGTTCTGTTTCAGCCCCGTATTTTTTCATGATAAGATCCAGAGCATGCTTTTTTACCTGCGGATCATTTTCCAATGTAATAGTTCCTCTTCCCATAACAGATCTGTATTTTGCAGACCATTGACAAGGGACTTCTTTTTTTATGATCTGAAAAGGAAGCTCTGTTTCAAAACTGACAAGGTTACATTTTTTTATTAAACTTATCTTTCTGCCTTCAGGTGCCGAATGGATATATATTGTTCCGTAATTATATGCATAATTCAGAGGAACTATATAAGCTTCGTTTTTATCGACCAGGCCAATCCTGATTACCAGAGATTTTTCCAGTATTTCGCTGATTGTTTCCCTGTCGCTGATCTCTTTGTCCAGTCTTCTCACAAATTCCGGTTCTGATTAAGGTTCAAATCATGCATTCAGTCTGAACGCCATTTTCTGGGCTTTCAGGGCAAGTTCGGTTGCAAGGAAACAATGATCCTGTGTCATTGCAGTTTCGGTGCGGTTGACGACATCGTTCACAAGCTGTTCACCATAGGGCATATATACTTCAGAACAGTTGTAATACTTTGTTTCTTTATGGTTTACAAGGAACAGGTGATTACCTCCTTCGCGGCCGGCAATGTCAATATATTTTCTCATTTCAATATAGCCATCGGTTCCTAAAATAAATGTTCTGCCGTCTCCCCAGGTTTTGAGTCCGTCAGGAGTGAACCAGTCGATACGGATATAGCCTGTTGCATGCGGACTTCTGACACTCATGTCACCAAAGTCCTGATATGCCGGATATTTTGAGATCGCAAAATTTCCTGTCTGGGCGAAATTGACTTCGGCTTGTTTTGAATCGGTGTAGTAAAGGAACTGGTCGCACTGGTGAGAACCGATATCACATAGTATACCTCCGGCTTTGTCGGGATTAAAAAACCAGTCGGGACGGGAAGCTGGATTCATTCTGTGCGGACCCAGTCCGATAGTCTGAACCACTTTACCTATTGCTCCTGCCCGTATTAATTCTCCTGCCTGTACCGAGGCAGGATTGCCCAGGCGTTCACTGTACATTATGGAGTAAATTCGCTTTGTACTCTCCTGCACTTTCCTTACTTCATCAAGCTGTTCCAGCGTAACGATACCGGGTTTATCCGCTATAAAATCCTTACCTGATTTCATAACACGTATGCCCAATGGTGCCCTGTCGACCGGAATTGAAGCGCTGGCAACCAGCTGAATTGACGGATCTTCAAGGATCTCCTTTTCATTTCCTGCTACTTTTACGCCGGGAAACCTCTTTGTAAAAACTTTCACTAATTCAGGTTCTGCAGCATATACGGATACCAGTTTACCGCCACCAGCTATAAGGGCACTGGTCATACCGTAAATATGACTATGATTCAGCCCGATAACTGAAAACCTTATCGATCCTTTTGGATCAGGCCTTCCGGCAGGTTTTAGTATTATTTCTTCCGGCCTTAAGGTGTTGTTCAGGTTCATGTAAGATAAACCTTCCGGAAAAGTATTTATAGCTGCCAGACCGGCTGCTGAAGCTAAAGATTGCCTTAGGAATTTACGTCTGTTGAATTGCATATACGGTGATTTTAGGTTCTGATAAGTACCAAACTTATAAAAAAGAGATTAAAGAAAAAAATCCGGAACAATGTTGGAGGTTCATTTTGCATGAACCGCTTATTTATCCTTCCAGTTCCACCATTTAAGCTTTTCAGGATCTCTTTCCTCAGGTGAAGTATTTGCATAATAAACTGCACAGCGGAAAACATATAACAGGCATCTGTCCTGTTTCTTTCCTGCAAATTTATTAGAGAGTCCATAAAGCAGCTCAGGATCCTGATCAGTCAAATCCGAAATATCATGTATTCCTATATTCCAGAGATCCCTGGCAATAGATTTTCCTACTCCGGGGATGACTTCCAGCTTATTAATCAGTTTTTTCTCAGCCATTTTCTATTCTTTTTAGTTTTGTAATACAGGAATCTGTCAGTAGCAAAAAAATACCAGACAACGGGTATCAGATCTGTAATACATTAGTCGACTGTTTTCGAATTTCAAGAGTTATGGCCGGAGAAAGTAACATGTTTTCCGGACCTGACAGTTTAATTATTTGATTAAGAAGAAATTTAATTATATCAGGGAAAATCTTCCCTGAATAACTGTAAAATGAATTTGTAATATTACAGTTCATATTTAGTTCATCAGATAAACTCCTGATTTGTTTCAGATCTATTAATTTCTCAACCCAGCTTCCGGTATACGGATCGCAGGTATTTGTTGAATGTGGCATTTTGTAATTTAGAGTTCCGGTATTTATGTAATTATTTACAATCTTTTCAATATCATTTATTTTGAGCCCCCTGGTCTCTTTTGCAAGTAAAAACAGATCCTTTAAACTTAAATCAGGAAATTTTTCTCTGATAATCAGTTCCCTTTGTTTTAAAAATGAAGTATTTAAAAAGTCATCCCCGATTCTTATATTTTTATTACATCCCTGGTATTCGGCAATCTTGTGAAATTTCTTTAATTTCCTGACTATAAATGGATTGTCCGGATTGGCGCCCGACATGAAAAGAAGTGAAAAACTGTCCAGAACAGAAAGAGATCTCAGCCATTCATCATGATCATGGATATGTTCCAGGACATCAAAGGAGCAAATAAGATCGGGATGGAGGTTGACCCGTTTTAACTTATTGATCAACTCATCAATATCCCCGGAGAAGTAATGATCTGCTTCAAGATCCATGGTTTTGGAAATGATCGCCGCATCAATCACTGATTTTTCATAAATATCATTGTATACTATGGTTTTAAATCCCGCTTCTTTCGCTATCAATGATAAAATTCCACATCCTCCTCCATAATCGATAAATGTACATTCATTAACAGGTTTGTTCAGTTTGTTTACTGCTTTTTGCATGAGTTGTGAATAAACTGAAGCAAAATACAGGTGATTTGCAGTATATACTTTAAGATAATCCCTGGTGTGTTCTGAGATATCAATTTTTTGAAGATCGGTTTCCCTTATTTTCATGAATGTTTTTTCCACCGGGGGATATATGTTTTTATTTTTCATGAATTCTTTCTGTATTATAAAGCTATACAGCGTAGAAATATTCTTTTTTAACTGATCAAAAACAGGAAATGCAATGTGAGGGGTCTTATTTTTTCTTCAGGATAAAATTTTCTTCGGCTCTGAACTTTACGATCCTGGCGATAAGATCCAAAGGCAGAGGTTTGTCAAGGGGAAATTGAACAGATCCTTTCCCTTGTTTATACTTAGAGAGTTCTTTTTTAAATCCGGCATGGCCTGAGGGAGTTGCATAGAATCCGATATGGTTCTTAAAACCGGCAAAATATACCAATGGTTTTCCGTTTGTCCTGTATGCTGGCATCTGATATGCAAAGCTTTCTTCTGTATCCGGTGCATTTTCCTTAATGACAGCCCTGATCTGTTTCAGCATTATCTGAACATTTTCAGGAAATGATTCGATATAGCTTTCAACTGTAATTTCTTCTTTCTTCATTATTTCAGTTACTTGTAAGAAGACGATCTCCGGGTTCATTTCCGAGCTTTATGACCATTATGCCTCCTTTTACCACATCAGCAAAAGGTATAAAGGTTGAAGATAAATTGCTGCCATTGACCGACACAGACTGGATATAGACATTTTCCGGCCCGTTATTTTCCGTTTCGATCACAAACTGCTCCCCGGAATAATATTTACTGCTGAGGTTGATGATTATCCGGTCAAAAAGCGGGCTTCCGATACTAAACATCGGATCCGGTGTCGTAAGGCCTTTAACGTCAAACAATCCCATTGCCGACATCACATACCAGGCACCAAGTTGTCCCTGGTCCTCATCCTGTCCGTAACCATAGCCATGAATGCCTTCGGTACCATAAAAATCATTCAGGATAGCTCTTACCCACTTCTGAGTCTTTGAAGGATCACCGGAATGATTGAACAGCCACGATGTATGCAGGCATGGCTGGTTCCCGTGATTATAGGGTTTTGTGATTCCTGCAAATGCATGGATCTCGGTTCCTCCTCCGAATATGTCTTTTTGCGAAATAAGGAAGGTACTGTCGAGTCTGGTATTGAATTCTTCCTTTCCGATCCTGTTTATAATTCCTTCAGGATCGTGAGGTACATAGAATGTGTATTGCATAGCGTTTCCCTCCTGGAATCCGTCATGAGGAACAGATGCATCAAAATTCTCGAAAAAAGTACCGTTCTCAAATTTTGGCCACATCATTTTCTTTTCCGGATGAAATATCTTATCCCAGCCTTTTGACAATTCCATCAGCATTTCATAATCGTCGTTTTTTCCGAGAGCTTTTGCCATCTGTGCAACAGCCCAGGATGTAAAGGAATATTCAAGTGTATGTGAGCATGAGAACTTCCATAATTCATCTGCACCTTTTCCCCTTGATTTATATGGGACATATCCATATTTCACGAATTCTCCCACATCCATTTTCCCGGCACCAAAGACCCTGTTTTCTGAAGTTATCTCATTTTTCAAAGCAGCTTCATAACCTTTCTGCAGATCAAAATCCCTGATTCCGCACATATATGCACTTACTATGGCCAGAGGTACCTGGTTGGTACCAACACCAGATACATATTTGCTGCAGGCCAGTCCGTCCCCGAGCCATCCGGCATCTTCATAGACCTGCAGATGTGTTTTAATGAAATCGATTGTGTATTCAGGATAAGCAAGTGCCCACAGCTGGATAAGGTTCCATTGCCCTCCCCATATTGCATCAGTATTGTAAAAATTGAATTCTGGTTTTTTGTTATCACTTCCCGTGGGGATCATTCCATTTGTCCCGTCATGTTTCGGATAAGCTCCGTTTATATCACTGGCCAGACCTCTTCCGAGTAAGGCATGATACAGACCAGTGTAGAATTTTACCTTATCCTCATGATTGTTACTTTCGACATGAATTCTTCCGAGATACGCATTCCAGTTTTCATGGCTTGATCTCTTTGCATCATCAAAGCTCATCGCTGAGGCTTCTGATTCAAGATTCAGACGGGCATTCTCAACTGATGTATATGAAAGTCCTGCTTTGATGGTAATACTTTCGTTCTCCTTTGTCGAAAAAGTAAGGTAGAGACCGGCACGTCTTCCTTCTGCAACTGATTTCCCGGGCGCTTTTTTTGTACCATGAAATATCCCGTATGAGTCTGGTTTTTTATCAACAACAGCAGAAAAGAACATCTTCACACTTGATCCTTTCTGGTATTTCTTTACATATTCAGGATTTGTTTCGACAAAGCCTTCAACGCGTCCGTCTTTCTTCAATGTAACCGATGCATTTTTTACTTCACCGCTCTCTCCCTGTTTATTGCCTATATCAAAGATAATATGTGATTTTTGGTTTGCCGGAAATGTATACCTGTGGAAGCTTACCCTGTTGGTCGATGTCAGTTCAGCCCTGATATTATAATCTTTAAGTACCACAGAATAATATCCGGGATTAAGTATCTCATCCTGTTTGTCAAATTTTGAGCGGTATCCCTTATCTGAAAAATCAGTAGCCCCGGGTATTGTCCTTAGCTCTCCGTTTGTCGGCATAAAGACAACTCCCCCTATCTGGAATTCATGAAAATTCGGAAAACCTTCAATTGAATTATGTCTGAAGTCATATCCCACAGCTTCCCATCCGCTTGCATTTCCCAGGTGTCCGTCCGTTGATGGTCCGGGTTTTGCCATTCCGAACGGATTTGCTCCGGGAGCAACATGAAACCATCTGCAATGTGCGGTACCTATCTGAGGATCGACATATCTGGTAAGATCTTCAGGTTCTGTAACTGGTTTTTCTGTTTTGCATGAAAATGGAATAATTAACAATATCGTAATGAACGGTAACGAAAAAACGCTTCTCATAAATCTTTATTTATCGGTTTATTCTTAACTCTTATTCTAAACTCCCGGTCTCAACCTCAATCTCAACCTCAGTCTCAGTCTCAACCTCAGTCTCAGTCTCAACCTCAACCTCAACCTCAACCTCAGCCTCAGCCTCAGCCTTAATCCCGACCCTGCTCCCGCCGTCCGGCTCCCGATAGCTATTGGTACGCCGTCCGGCATTCCCTCTCTTTGCCCCCTGCGCTCTGTGTCCTGCGCTCTGTGTCATGCGCTCTGTGCTCTGCGCTCTTTGCCCTTTGCCCTGCGCCCTTCGCCCTGCGCCCTTCGCTCTGCGCCCTGTGCTCTGCGCCCTGAGCCCTGCGCTCTTTGCCCCCTGCGCCCATCTCCCTCTCCCAAGCCTTCGCTGAAGCTACGGCTTGTAAAGCCGCTCCCCGCCTTGCCATAGGTAACGAAGTTTCTAAAATTACATAAAATTTGTATATTTAGTGTTGAGATTTTTCTGTGTTACTAATTACATTAATATTATGATAATTAAACCAATGTTGTTTGGACCGGCAGTAATTGCCGTTTTTTTATTCAGCTGTTCAGGACCCTCTCCGGTGACAGGAGATAAGGAGAATGATGAAGGGATCATATTAAAGATTTACAAGCAACCAGTCCTGGCAGAAAGAGCAGAAAATAACAACATTTCAATTACCCTGCCATCATCTTTAACAGGAGATGTACCGATCTCTGCAAAACGGATCGATATAAAGTTTAATGAATCCGGGTCTGTTAAAAACCTGTCATCACTTAAAATTTATTATAATGCTGAAGGATCCGATCCATCTGAACCGAAGCTTTTCGGAAGTACTGATCACCCTGGTTCATTTAACAGGATCAGAGGCAATCTGCCCATAAAAGATCAGGATGTAAAGCTGAGCATTTCTTTCGTTTCCGTTGAGAAACCAGATCTTATAGCCAGCCTGGTTGTCAGTAGTATAAGGATTTTCTTTTCCGGGAGGAAACCTGTCAATATAACGGTTTCTGAAGAAAAAGGCACTTTACGTTTTGGCCGGATACTCCGGAAAGCCGGACAGGATAATTGTGACACATACCGTATTCCCGGACTTGTCACTACAAAAACAGGGACTCTGGTTGCTGTTTACGATAACAGATATAACAGAAGTAAGGATCTTCAGGAAGATATAGATATAGGGATGAGCCGGAGTACTGACGGAGGGGATACATGGGAACCGATGAAAGTGATTATGGATATGGGTGAATACGGTGGTAAGCCTGAACAGCTTAATGGGATTGGTGATCCTAGTATCCTTTATGATGATAAAACGCAAACTTTATGGGTGGCGGCACTGTGGATGAGCGGAGCTTCTCCTGATGATATGCTGTGGTTTGTATCCGAACCTGGTATGAAGCCTGAAGAGACAGGCCAGTTAATGCTGGTCAGCAGCACTGATGACGGCGTGACCTGGTCAGATCCGGTTAATATAACAGGTCAGGTAAAGGATCCATCATGGCAGCTTCTTCTCCAGGGACCGGGACGTGGTATTACCATGACTGACGGTACCCTGGTTTTTCCTGCACAATTCAAGACTGATCTCGGGAAACCGTCATTAGATGGTGGCCGCTACACATGTCATTCAACAATAATATACACTAAAGACAGCGGTACAACATGGCATATTGGAACTGGAGCCAGGCCTAATACTACCGAGGCACAAGTGGTTGAGCTGAGCGATGGAAAACTTATGCTGAATATGCGTGATGATCTGAACCGTAACGATAAGAGTGATTCGAATGGCAGAGCTGTCTCAGTATCTTCTGACCTTGGAACTACATGGATAAATCATCCTTCTTCCAATTCATTATTGCCTGAACCAAACTGTATGGCCAGTCTTATTGCTGCTGATATCAGTATTTCAGGAGAAAAAAAGAAAATACTGTTTTTTTCAAATCCCGATAACAGGTCATCAAGAACAAACATGACCATAAAAGCCAGTCTTGATGAGGGAATGAGCTGGCCTGAAAAATATCAGCTGGAGATTTTTGAACCCGGGGGAAATGGGTATTCATGCCTTACTATGGTTGATGAAAAAACTATCGGGATACTTTATGAAGCTACAAAGGAATTATTCTTTCAGAAGATACCTGTAAGCGAAATAATTAAAGATATGGAATGAGAGAAAAGATGGTTTCAGAGTTTCAGTGTTCCAGAGTTTCAGAGTTTCTCACCTGCGCTGCCATCTTCGCTCAGGCTACGGTGGCCAAAGAAAGCTTCGGTGGGCGATGCAGGGTTTCAGGGTTCCATGATTTAGGTTAATGCAAATGTTTGGTCACACTTCTGAATAATTAAATATATTTGTCCCTGAACGCTGAACGCTGAACCAAAACAATTATTAACCTATTTTTCAATACATAATCATGCTTAAATTAAAAAAATTCGAAGGTCTTGTAGCTGCTCCTTTCACTCCTATGGATGAAAAGGGAAATCTCAATGCGGGACTGATCCCGGAATATTATGATTTTCTGGCCGGTAACGGTGTAATCGGAGCATTTATAAATGGTTCAACAGGGGAGGGACCCTCTCTTACACAGAAAGAACGGCAGATTCAGGCAGAACAATGGGCTGCATGCCAGAAAACTGACGGAAGGGTCAGGGTTATTAATTTGGTTGGAGGAACATCTTATAAAGAATGCATGGAAACCGCCATATTCTCTTATGAAGCAGGATTATCGGCTATAGCAATGGTGGCTCCTTATTATTTTAAGCCTTCAGGTCCTGAGTCTCTTGCAGAATTTGTTGCCATGGTGGGTGAATCGGTTCCAAATATGCCGGTTTACTTTTATAACATTCCCATTCTCACCGGTGTCAGAATGCCCATGATAGGATTTCTTAAAAGAATATCAAAGATGCTTCCCAACTTTGCCGGACTGAAATATACTGATGAAAATCTGATGGATTTCATGTCGTGTATTAATTATGAGGAAGGTGCATATGATATGCTTTACGGAAGGGATGAATGTATGCTTGCAGTACTTGCCCTTGGATGTAAAGGATTCGTGGGAAGTACTTATAATTATGCGGCGCCACTTTACCACGCTCTCATCAAAGCATTTAATGATGGTGATCTGAAGGAAGCAAGAAAATTACAGCAGAAATCAATTGATATGATAGAACTTCTTGACAAATACGGCGGTATGGCAACAGGGAAAGTATATATGAAACTTGCAGGACTGGAATGCGGCAAATTCAGATCACCGGTTCCTAATATGTCTGAAACTCAGTTCACTTCATTTAAAAAGGATGTAAGAGCTCTTGATATTGATTATCTTTTTGCGAAAAAATAATCCCGGAATTAATTAACAAACTCATGTTGAAAGATTTTTCCACACTGGCGCTGCAGTACAAAAACGAACTGCTGGAAAATGTTATTCCCTTCTGGGAAAAGAATTCAGTTGATATGGTGAACGGAGGCTTCTTCACCTGTCTTGACAGAACAGGAAAGGTATTCGATACCGATAAGTTCATCTGGTTGCAGGGACGGCAGGTATGGATGTTCTCCTCTCTGTACAACAATGTGGAGAAGAATGATAACTGGCTTCAGATGGCAAGGCACGGAGCAGAATTCCTGGAGAAATTCGGTCACGATACAGATGGTAACTGGTATTTCTCCCTTAACAGGGAAGGGAAACCGCTGATCGTACCATACAATATTTTTTCCGACTGCTTTGCAACGATGGCATTCGGACAGCTTGCAAAAGCAACCGGAAATGATCATTATTCCAAGATTGCCGTCAGTACTTTCAAAAATATTCTTTCCAGGGAAAATAATCCCAAAGGTAAATACAATAAAGCTTTCTCTGGAACCCGTCCATTGAAAAGCTTCTCATTGCCCATGATACTGTGTAACTTGTCGCTTGAGATTGAACATCTTTTAGATAAAAGCTTTGTTGATGAGACAATTGAGCGGTGTATTCATGAAGTAATTGAAGTTTTTTATGACAGGCAGTCAGGTCTGATCAGAGAAAATGTCAATGCCGACGGCACTTTTTCGGATTCTTTTGAGGGTCGTTTACTTAATCCGGGACACGGGATTGAAGCAATGTGGTTCATAATGGATCTTGCAGTAAGAAATAATAACAGGGAATTGCTTGAAAAAGCAGTAAGGATAACTCTGGATATTCTTAATTACAGCTGGGATAAGGAATATGGCGGGATCTTCTATTTCATGGACATTATGGGGAAGCCGGTACAGCAGCTTGAATGGGATCAGAAATTATGGTGGGTTCATATAGAAACACTTATAAGCCTGATCAAAGGTTATCATCTTACAGGAAATCCTGAATGCCTGACCTGGTTTGAAAAACTCCATGAATATACATGGTCACATTTTGCCGATCCTGAATTCGGAGAATGGTTCGGATACCTGAACAGGAAGGGAGAGGTGCTTCTGCCGCTTAAAGGAGGCAAATGGAAGGGTTGCTTCCATGTTCCGAGAGGCCTTTACCAGGTATGGAAAACACTGGAGAAATTGTGAGAAAGTATAAAATGTTTAGAAATAATCCATGAATATCAAAGAAAGATCCTGGTATCCATGGCTGGTTGTTGCTCTTCTCTGGATGGTGGCACTCCTGAATTATCTCGACAGGCAGATGATCTCTACCATGAAGGTAGCCATTATGGGGGATATCCGTGAGCTTGAACTGGCTGAGAACTTCGGCCGGCTTATGGCGGTTTTCCTGTGGATATACGGGCTGATGTCTCCTGCGGCAGGACTTGTGGCTGACCGGATTAACAGGAAATGGCTTATTGTTGGGAGCCTTTTCGTTTGGTCGGGGGTAACGCTTGCAATGGGTTTTGCTACTACCTTCAGGCAGCTTTATGTTCTCCGCGCAATAATGGGAATTAGTGAAGCTCTGTATATTCCGGCCGGACTGGCACTGATAGCTGATTATCATAAAGGGAATACAAGATCTCTTGCGGTAGGAATACATATGACCGGACTGTATGTCGGACAAGCCCTCGGAGGCTTTGGAGCAACAGTGGCTCATGCCTGGTCGTGGCAGATCACATTCCAGAGTTTCGGACTGACAGGTATACTTTACAGTATTATCCTGATCATATTTCTACACGAAAAGAGAGATATTCCTGTTACTGCTGAGAAAACCGGCAGACCAGTCAATATAATTGATTCGGTCAAAAAGAGCCTTGGAATGCTTCTCGGTATGATCAGCTTCTGGGTCATCCTGTTTTATTTTGCAGTTCCCAGCCTTCCGGGCTGGGCAGTCAAAAACTGGATGCCCACACTGTTCTCTGATACCCTGGGAATGGATATGTCTTCTGCCGGGCCATTATGTACAATAACCATAGCAATTTCATCTTTGCTGGGGGTAATTACCGGAGGTATAATTGCCGATAAATGGATATCCCGTAACCTCAGGGGAAGGATTTTTACCGGAGCCATTGGTCTTTCACTGACCATCCCTGCTCTTCTTCTTGTAGGATTTACAGGAGGAATTTCCGGTATTATAGCGGGAGGAATACTTTTCGGAATTGGATTCGGAATGTTTGATACTAACAATATGCCTATCCTCTGTCAGTTCGTATCACCACGCCATCGTGCTGCAGGTTATGGATTGATGAATCTGACAGGTGTTTTTGCAGGAGCTCTGGTCACTAGCTGGCTCGGAAAATCGACTGATGCAGGAAATCTGGGAAGAGATATGGCTCTGCTTGCCATTCCGGTCGCAGTGGCTGTGATATTACTGCTTATAACTTTGAAACCTGTTGTGGCAGATAAGATGAGCGACTTGTATACTGATGGAATTATGTAATCTGAAAACAGTTTATTTGTGAAGAGTATTGCTCAGATAATCCTTGAAAATGATAAAGGAGAGTTTCTGCTTTATATGCGGGATAATAAACCGGGTATTCCTTTTCCCGGACATTGGGATCTCATTGGCGGACATGTTGAAGAGGGGGAGACTCCTGAACAGGCACTCGTAAGGGAGGTAAAGGAGGAACTCGGCATAGATCTTGAGGATTTCAGGTTTTTCAGGAGATATGAATGCCTGGAAGGAGATGCTTATCCCAATATTAAATTTATTTATTCCGGAAAGATCGATCTTCAGATAGAGGAGATTACTCTTCTTGAGGGAGACTATCCGGCATATTTCAGTAAAGAAAAGATACCCGGGATCAGATTTGCAAATATTCTTAAAAGGGTTGTAATGGATTATATTAATAGAAATGAATAATATTTACTTAAAAAGCATTGCATTATTGACTCCTGTGTTTTTAGCAGGTTGTACAGGTAATGAGAACGAAAAGCCAAACATACTTATAGCGATCGGAGATGATATTTCATTTCCACACATGAGTGCCTATGGCTGTACATTTGTAAATACACCCGGATTCGACAGGGTTGCACGGGAAGGAATTCTTTTCAATAACGCATATACTCCCAATGCAAAATCATCACCATCACGTGCCTGTCTGCTTACCGGACGCAACAGCTGGCAGCTTGAAGAAGCATGTAACCATGTGCCATTTTTCCCGGCCAGATTTACCACTTTTATGGAATCGCTGGGTACGAACGGATATTATGTAGGTTATACAGCAAAAGGATGGGCTCCCGGTGTTGCACTTGATAGTGCCGGAAAGAACAGGCAGCTGACTGGGAAACCATTCAATTCCAGGAAGATAGTCCCGCCAGCATCGGGAATAGCTGCTGCGGACTATTCAGGAAATTTTGAGGATTTTATGAATTCAAAGGAAGAAGGCAAACCTTTTTGCTTCTGGTACGGATCCCATGAACCTCACCGTCGTTATGAATATGGTTCAGGTGTTGCCAAAGGTGCTAGGAAGCTTTCGGATGTGACGGAGATATTCGGATTCTGGCCCGACAATGATACTGTCCGTAACGATATTCTTGATTACGCGTTTGAAATAGAGTATTTTGATGCTCACCTGGTAAAAATGCTCGAATTGCTGGAAATCCGGGGTGAACTTGAAAATACTTTAGTAATAGTCACTGCCGATAATGGTATGCCATTCCCCAGGATCAAAGGACAGGTGTACGAATATTCAAATCATATGCCTCTTGCAATAATGTGGGGAAAAGGGATTAAAGATCCGGGAAGGATTGTTGATGATTTTATCAGCTTCATTGATATTGCGCCAACCATCCTGGAACTGGCTGATATAAGTGAATCGGAAAGCGGAATGCAGGAGATCGAAGGTTCTGAGTTTACTGATATTTTAAAATCAGGGAAGAGCGGTATTGTAAACAGAAAGCGCGATCATGTTATTATCGGAAAGGAAAGACATGATGTGGGAAGACCCGATGATCATGGTTATCCGGTAAGAGGCATAATTAAAGACGGCTATCTGTATCTTAAAAACTTCAAATCCGCCAGATGGCCTGCAGGTAATCCTGAAACAGGTTATCTGAATGTTGATGCCAGTCCGGTCAAGACTTTGATCCTTAATATGAAAAGAAGCGGCAGATCGGATCATTTCTGGAATCTGAATTTCGGTAAACGCCCTGATGAAGAATTATATCAGATCACATCAGATCCTGCCTGCCTGCATAATCTGGCAGACAGGAGTGAATTCAGTGTAATAAAAGAATCACTGCGCAATAAACTTGAAGGAGAGTTGCTGAGGCAGCAGGATCCAAGAATACTTGGAAACGGTGATGTGTTTGACAAATATATTTATGCCGAAGAACGTACGAGAAATTTCTATAACAGATATATAAAAGGTGAATTATCTGCCCGTAATGCAGGGTGGGTTGATTCGACTGATTTTGAACCCAGATAGCTTTTTCTGAGGTTTTAATCCGGTAATCAGTATACGGTTTTATTCAAAAACAGTACAAATCAGTTTTTTTCATCCATCTATTATGACCGTTGGTCAAAATCATGGCAATTGTGAAAAGGACTGATATTATCATTATTATATAATTCAAATACTTTGATATCAGTGAATTAAAAAGACAAAAGTATGTCGGGAAAGCTGTTTCCCGCTTAATTCACGGTAAATAACCCGCCGATTTTGACGAACGGCTCATAAAAGTCTGTTAAGTATCCGATATAGTAAACATTTGTCCTGTTTTAGTTGACAAATGAAATTGAAACCATTCGCATTTCCTCATATATTGAGCCTTCGCTACTTGACACAAGCATCATTGAATAGTATTTTTGAGCATATAATTTTTAACTTAAAATGATGGAAGGAAATTCTGTTTTATACAGAACCGAAGTACTTACAGCAAATGAAGTGATTTACCAAAAAGGTAAACCATGGACTTCAAACAATGTCGTCAATCCTGTTCATGAAAATCTGTTACAGGAAGGATGCGGGACTTTTCTCGAATACCTTAAATGGCTCGGACTTGCTTATGAATCTGATATGCTTGTATTATCGTCAAGGCATCATTTCTTCTATGATCAGAATGATTTACGGGGAGTCAAGGTTCTTGTAAATCTGAAAAAGCTTAATACAATAAAGCATCTGGACAGTTTTCTTCACATTTTGTTCAGGGTACTGCCACCTGATGCCAATTTTATTGGATGTTTCAGTGATTCAAAGAATCATAAGCTTAATGGTCTGAATCTGTATAAGACAAGTTTTCTTTACAAAAGATTCATTGATTTTCTGGATCATAAGACCGACAGGATAATGAACCGGAACAATGTGGAAGAACTTCTTAGTTCACATGGTTTCAAAGTACTTGATATGACGGAGATAAATGGCACGACATATTTCAATACGCTGAATCAGCGTAAATCAGGTGAATAACTATTTCACCAGTTTCCCGGTGTTAAAGGGAAGGATTAGTTGATCAGGGAGCCGGTTCGGGAGGAAGCGGCTCCCGTTTTTTTCGGGTATTTGTTTTGTAAAAACGAAATTTCGATTAATTTTGCATCGCAAAAGTTTTGATGTGGTAGTTTCCCGAGGTTTCGGGATTAGAATATCGGCCTGTCATCCCGAGTACTCG